>NZ_JADNJJ010000221.1:0-3734 GCF_015554865.1 Collinsella sp. D33t1_170424_A12
GCACGCGGCCCCGCGGGTTAAAAAACCCTCCTGCCCCAACGGGGACAGGAGGGAAAAAGGGGGACTATGCAGTCGACCGCGCAGACGCGCTTCGAGCGATTAGGCGCGGCCCACGGAACCGAGGTTCTCCATGCGGATCTTGACGATCTTGGTGATCTCGGCCATGCCGGCCTGACCCGGGTTCTTGGGGTCGAAGTTGTTGGGGTTCTCAGCCATGTAGGCCATGTAGCCCTTGGTGTAGGCCTGACGCAACTCGGTGGCGTAGTTCACCTTGCAGATGCCTTTCTTGACGGCCTCGGCGACCTGCTCGTCCGGCACACCGGAGGTGCCATGCAGGACCAGCGGCACGTCGACGGCGGCGCGGATGGCCTTCACGACGTCCTGGTCGATGTGGGGCTCCTCGGTGTACACGCCGTGAGCGGTGCCCACGCCGATGGCGAGGGAGGTGCAGCCGGTGCGCTCGACGAACTCCTTGGCCTCGACCGGATCGGTGTAGGGGGACTCGCCCTCGACCTCGACGTCGTCCTCCTTGCCGCCAACCTTGCCGAGCTCGGCCTCGACGGGCACGCCCATGCAGGCGCCGGCGTCGGCCACGGACTTGGTGAGGGCGATGTTGTCCTCGAAGGACTCGTGGGAGCCGTCGATCATGACGGAGGTGTAACCGGTGCGCAGGGCCTTCATGCAGCGATCGTAGCCGTCGCCGTGATCGAGGTGCAGGGCCACGGGCACGGAAGCGCGCTCGGCGGCAGCCTTGACCATGCCGTAGAAGTAATCGAGGCCGGTCTTCTTGATGGTGCCGGAAGTGGTCTGCATGATGACGGGGGACTTGGTCTCCTCGGCGGCAGCCAGGACGGCCATGACGAACTCGAGGTTCTCGACGTTGAAGGCGCCGACGGCGTAGTGGTTCTTCTGCGCGTCGAGCAGCATCTCCTTGGTGGTTACGAGCATGAGCTATCGCTCCCTCCTGTGCCCCGCTGGGTCATGCGGGCACCTCATCGCCGACCCCTTGTAGACCGGCGTTCCTTGCTCGCTATTGTACGGGTTTCGGCATCCGCGCGCCCGCTCGACGTCTCCCCGCGCGAGCCACGAGCGCCGCATCAAGCAAAGGGAAAGAAAGCGCGCTGCTTCCAAACTGCCGACCGGTGCACGCGATGCCCTGCGCGCCTCTTCGTTGTTTTCAAATAGAAAGCGTTCGAAAGCTGTTTTCTTTCCTATAAAGAAAGAAATGAAAAGGGAAATCTCCACAAAGGCGCTACACTTGAGCATCATCGGCACCGGCCGCGCCGGCCGGCGCATCTCGAATCGGGAGGATCCCATGGCCACCTCGTCCACCCACGCCTTCGCAGAAGAGCGGCGCGCCGCCATCATGGCGATGCTCGAGCACAGCGCCTCGGTCCAGGTGACCGAGCTCGCCTGCACCTTCGGCGTATCCGTCGTCACCGTTCGCGCCGACCTCGACGCGCTCGAAGCCGACGGCAAGCTGCGCCGCACGCACGGCGGCGCGGTCTCGCTGCACAAGGCGCTCACCGTCTCGGTCCAAGACCGCCGCGTCAACGTGAACGCGGAGGCCAAGCGGGCGATTGCGAGGCGCGCGATCGAGCTCGTACGCGATGGCGACACCGTCCTCGTCGACTCGGGAACAACCGCGCTCGAATTCGTGCGCATGCTCGATATGCGCTCGAATATCACCGTGATCACGGCGGATATCACCATCGCGGACTTCATCGATGAGAGCATGCCGGCGCTCGACGTCGTGCTGCTGGGCGGCATGCTGCGCAAGGGCCATCGCTACCTGCACGGCATGCTCGCCCTGCGCTCGCTCGAGGTGCTCCACGCCAACCTCGCCGTGCTGTGCCCCGGCGCCTTCGTGCCCAACCGCGGATTCATGACCGACTACCCGCAGATGGCCCAGCTCAAACGCGCGTTCATCGATGCGGCGGCCTCGTCGTGCGCCCTCATGGACGGCAGCAAGGCGGCTGCCGACGGCCTCATGCGATTCGCCGGGCTTGCCGACGTCTCCGCGGTCGTGATGGACGAGGACCCGCAGGGCATCGTCGCCGCCGCCATCGGGGAGCTTCCCGACCCGGCGCGTGCTCCGCGCCTGCTCCTCGCCTGATATCGAGCGATCGCACGGTGCGGCGCATAACGATGCCGCCGTCGGCTGGGGAAACCGACGGCGGCGCACAGAGAGAGGATGCAGGCGCTCGAGCCCGCGCGGAGGCACGGATGCGCAAGGCCCGGACGCTGCTGGGAATGATCTGATGGGTGCCGCGCGCCCGGCGTCCCTCCGATGGCGGGGAGGGGCGCGCTGCGGGCGCACGGCCAAGAAGGAGAGCTAGAGAGACGCGCCGCGATAGGCGTCGCGATAGAGGTTCACCAGGTCCTGCTTGGAAACGGGACGCACGTTGGTGGGCGTGCAGCGGTCATGCATGGCGGCCTGGGCCATGTCGCTGATCGCGCGTTCGAACTCCAGGCCGTCGATACGGTCGAGCTCGCCCAGGGCGCGCTCGATATCGAGCGCGTCGCGCAGCTCGAGCACGGCGTCCAACAGCTCGCGGGCGCTCGCCATACCCAGCTCGCAGGCCAGGCGCTCGTAGGGCTCGCGGTACTTCGTATCGGCCATATGGAACGCCATCACGTACGGCAGCAGCACGGCGTTGAGGCGCCCATGCGCCACATGGAAGCGGCCGCCCAGCGCGTGGGCGAGCGAATGGTTGATGCCCAGGCCCGCGTTGGTGAAGGCAACGCCGGCGATGCACGACGCCTCGATCATGCGCGCACGGCTGCGCATGGACATGCCGTCGCGATACACGACGGGCAGGTCGGCCAAGACCGTTCGCACGGCCTTCACGGCCATCGCGTCGGTGAAGGCGGTCGCATCCACCGAAACATAGGCCTCGATAGCGTGGGTGAGCACGTCCATGCCGGTATCGGCGGTGATGCGCGGCGGCACGCTGCGGGTGAAATCGGCCTCGAGCAGGGCGCCGTCGGGCGCCAGCAGGTCGTCGATGAGGACGACCTTGTTCTCGCCGCGGGTGATCACGGCGAAGTTGGTGACCTCGGAACCCGTGCCGGCGGTGGTGGGGATCGCCAGGAAGTACGGCTTGACCATGCCGCGGTCGCAGCAGGTATAGATTACGGCCTTGGCGGCATCGATGCACGAGCCGCCGCCGAAGGCGACCACCATATCGGGACGGGCGGCCTCGACCGCGGCGACGCCCTCGTCCACCAGCTCCTGGCTGGGATCGGGCTTCACGTTGGAATAGGTCTGATAGCGCGCGCCCGCAGGAAGGTGCTGGGCCATCTTGGCCACCATGCCCGACGACTCGAGGAAGCCGTCCGTGATGATAAAGATGTTGGAATACGGCATCTGCTCCAAGCGCTCCAGGGCACGGGACCCGAAGAAGAGCTCGGTCTTCAGCTTGAAATCGTTCATCGCAATCGTCCTTTCAACGACCAGCGCGCCCCTAGCCCTCGATGGGCATGAGGACCTCGGTAACGAATAGGTCGGTGTCGTAGGTGGTCCAATAGTCGGTCACGAAGCGCTCGTAGGAGCATCCGCACGTCTTCAGCCCGTTTTGCTGCGCGTACGCCTGCAGTCGCCGATACGCCACGCCGATCTTCTCGAAGGCGCCGGAGTGGTAGGTCGACAGGTACAGGCCGCGCGGACGGGTGAACAGGTGCTTGGGGTCGATGGGGCGCAGCGCCCGTTGCAAGATGGCCGTCTCGCAGGG
>NZ_JADNJJ010000026.1:0-7532 GCF_015554865.1 Collinsella sp. D33t1_170424_A12
GTGGCGGAGATGGTTGACATGGTTCGGCTGGGGCTGACGGCGGGGTTGTCGTTCGATGCGGCGCTCGATTTGTATTGCGAACACCGTTCGAGCGGCTTGGCGACCGAGTTGGCGCATGCGCGCATGAGGTGGAGGGCGGGTGCTGCCACAAGGGGCGATGCCCTGCACGAGGTGGCTGCGGCGTTGGGGGTGCGCTCGTTGGAATCGTTTGCAGTTGCTGTTGAGGAGGCTATGGAGCTGGGGGCTCCGCTTGCAGATGCGCTGGAAGCGCAGGGCAGGGAATGTCGGCGGGCTCACCGCGCCCGCGTGGAGCGGGCTATCGAGCGAGCGCCGGTGAAGATTCTCATACCTACGGGCACGCTCATTCTTCCAGCTCTGCTGTTGTCGATAATGGGCCCGCTCATGGCTGCGGGCGGCATGATCTAGGAGGTTTGCATGAATGGATTGCTGGCTTTGATGGGCGCGCGCGGTTACGCGGCGGCCCGCAGGGTGCGGGAGATGTGGATGCGTGAGGACCTGGCCCAGGGCACGACGGAATACGCGATTCTCGTAGGGGTGCTGGTGGTTATAGCGATTCTGGCCATCATCGCGTTTCGCGGCAAGGTGAGTGAGCTATGGAGCGCAATCGAAT
Source organism: Collinsella sp. D33t1_170424_A12 (assembly GCF_015554865.1). Lineage (NCBI taxonomy): Bacteria > Bacillati > Actinomycetota > Coriobacteriia > Coriobacteriales > Coriobacteriaceae > Collinsella > Collinsella sp. D33t1_170424_A12. The sequence goes on from NZ_JADNJJ010000026.1 coordinate 632, forward strand.
CGGGCATCAACAGTCTTTAGACGGACGACGAGCCTTGTTCGCCGCCTATGCGATCTGCGCGGCGGCGGTGGCGGGTGCGCTCATATGGGGCGCGTCGTTGGAACGCGACGCCACCGATGGCGCAGCGCTGCGGCAAGCGGTGCATTCAGTTGAAGCGCGTCTGCGAGGAGACGGCGAGGCTCTGGCGTCTTCGGCCGAGGCTTTCTTGGATGATCTGGATGCGGCACTCGAGCGGGATGCAAAGGCCGATGAGGCGGTGGTGACGTGGAGGTCGGAAGGGGACGTGATGGAAGCAGGCGCACGTGTCTTAGGGACCTATGTCGAGGGAGGAGCGGGGGCATCGCTGGTGACGAGCGGTTACTTGGACATGAGCGGGAATGTCTGGGGGGCGGTTGTGTGGGACGGTGAGCACTGGGCGGATGTAGTGCTGGTAACGCAAGCGCCCGGTGAGCGGGAAGTGGCGGTTCGCGTCGCGCGCATGATAGCGCCAGATGGCTCCGGGAGGTAGCGCGGTATGCACCGGCGTTTGGCGGGTGTGTTTTCGGCGCGGCCATCGGGGCGCGGCGCAAAGCGGAGCGCGCGGGCGCCGTGGTTTGAATGAGGGGAAGGAAGATGGGGCGATATAGCGGATTGGGGGCGCTGGGGGAGCGGCTGGCGCAAGGGACGCTCGAGTATGCCGTGGTCACGGGCGTCTTCGTTGCCGTGATCGTAGCGTTGGGCGCGTTGTGGAGGGCGGCGACCGATGGGGCGCTGTCGGGGTTGGTTGAGGAGGCGGCTTCGCATGTGCTCGATGGGTCGGGGGCCATTGATATCGCGTTGTTTTAAGGTGCTCGTCGAACGCGGGGCGCAGGCGACGGTCGAGGCGGCCATCTTGCTGCCGAGTTTCTGCATCGTGGTGCTCTTGGCGCTGCAGCCGGTGTGCGTGAGATATACGCAGGCGGTGATGGAGGTCGCGGCGGCGCAAGGGTGCCGGTTGGTGGCGACCGGGGAGGGTGCGGACGAGCGGAGCACCCGCGCTTTCATCTTGCGGAGGCTGGCCGCCGTTCCCGATATCGCCATATTTCACGCGGGGGGTCCGCTGGCGTGGGAGGTTGATTACGGGGGCGAGGGAGAAGCGGGGAGGTTCGTGGAAATCGAGGGCTGGGTGAAGCCCCTGCCTGTGCTGGGCGTGTTCGTGGGGGCGTTCGGCGAGCGCAACGCTGCGGGCGATGTGCGATTGCGCGTAAGGGCCGCGATGCGCCCGCGCCCAGCGTGGGTGAAAGGTGATTACGATGCATGGATTCAGGAGTAGGTTGCGGCGCGGGCGGCACCCGATGTCGGGAATCGAGCTGCTTGCCGAGGAAGCGGCATATACGACGATGGTCGCCGCGGTGACCATCCTGGCCGTGTTGGCGCTCTTGTTCTCGTCTGTCTCTGCCGTGTGGTCTATGGCGCGCTCGGGGGACGTGCAGGTTGCCGCGGATGCGGCGGCGCTTGCCGGCGCTAACGCGGTGTCGTCGTATTACACCGTGGCAACTACGGTCGATGCGACGGTGCTGAGCATGGGGCTTGCGGGGTTCGTGTCGGTGGGCGCCGGCATGCTGGGAACATTGATTCCAGGGATGGAGCCGGCTGCGCACGATATGCTCGATTCGGGCATCGAGATGCTTCAAGCGCGAAACGAGCTCTGCGCGTCAGCGAGCGAGGGGCTGCAGAAGCTGGAGGCGGGACTGCCGTTTGTCGTCGCGGCGCGCGCGACGGGGCTGTGCCGTCAGCAGGGTGGCGAGCGCCTGTCGTATGCGGGCACGGCGCTGGCGGCGCCACGCACCTCGGATTCGTATTTCCCTGCACTTGAGGGACCAGCGATCGACACCGGATCGATGGAGCTTGCGAGCGAGGAGCTTGACGAGGCTGCCGAGCGGCTACGTCGCGCCCGGGAGAAAAGCACTGCAGAGAAGGAGCGTGCCTGGCTGGCGGATTGCGGTCGCGATGGTATGAATATGCAGGAGCGGGCCGATCGGCTCTCGGGTATCGCACCCGATCAGAACCCGGATTTCGCATCGAGCGTCACCTGGGCTCCGGAAGCGGGGTTGCGGCGGGCGCGGGCATACTATCGATGGCGGTTCGAGCACGAGGCGCCCGTGGGGAATAGCGTCGAGGACCGTGCCGATTCTGCGGCACGCAAGGTCTTTTACGAGTATGCTGCGGGCGTCGTCGAAGCGGCGCGGGTGGAGGAGGGCGAGAGCGGGTTCGTGAACACGCTCGAGCCGTTGCCGAGGAACACCGATGACGTGCGCGAGACGCCGTTGTATACGGATGCGCGCTGGGCGACATCGATCGAGACCGCAGGAACGACGTTGCATTACGCCCCGTCGTGCCCGGGTGCGACGGGGGCGTCCGGGGGAGGGGCGGCTCTGTGCGACGTGGAGGCAGGGCGCGTGCGCGAGTGCGAGACCTGTCGCTTCGGCGTAGGCGATATGGGGCGTGTGCCAGCGGCTTCGACGTCGATCGAGAATGGTTTCGAATATCATTTCCGGTCGTATACGCTGGCCCTGCGGGACTACGCTGCAGCCCGGGGCGAGGAATATGCCGCGGAGGAGCATGCGAAGGGGTCGGCAGAGGGTGCGGGCAGCGCGTTCGAGGAAGCGCTTGCGGCGCTTCGCAGCGAGCGCCCGCGCATCGCGCCGCCCGGGCGCTATGGGTGCGTGGCGCTCGTGGTGTCAGGTGACGTCTCATCGGCAGGAGAGCTATCCAGCTCGTTCGCTTCTGATGTGCATGTGGGTGCGCGCGGTGCTATTTCGGCGGCTGCTTTGGCGCGAGATCCCGCCACGCACGAGAACAACGTTCTCGCGTCGTTTCTCTCGTCGATATCGTCGGATGGGGGATTGCCGGGAATGGCCGACGAGGTCCTGGGGCTTTGGGGGCGCTTGTTGCTGGCGTATGGAAACGCGTCCGAGCGAATCGGCGAGGCGCTCGATGACCTGCTGGGAGGTTCTGCGGGTTCGCCTGATTCCGTAGGCGGCTGGTTGGAGGAGAGGGTGATGGGCGCTTTAAATGGCCTGAGTCTCGAGCCCGTTGACCTGTCGCTGCGCAAGCCCGTGTTGACCGATAGCGCGCATGTGCTCGCGAGAGGGGATCTGGGGAGCGCTTCCGAACTTCAAAAACGCCTGCGTTCGATTGCGCCTACGAGCAGCGATCCGATGGACATCTTGCGAGCTGTCGGCTACGAGTTGGAGGAGGCGGTGCTTTCTGCCGAGATCGTGGTCGCGCGCATCCCGTTGCCGGGAGGTGGGACCCTGCCGCTGACGGTGCGCCTAGGGGATTTCGTTTCGGAGGGCGGTGCTGCTTCATGACGGTGATGCGAGAGCGTCGGGCGCAGGCGACGGTTGAGATGGCGGTGGTGTTGCCTGTCTTATTGGTGCTCGGGCTTATAACTTCAAACTTGATGCGGTTCGCGGTTGCCGTCGCGCGCTTCGACCGCGTCGCGCCCGATATCGTGGTCGCCCAGGGGGTTTCTCCCGAGGGGGACGGAGGGGCCGGGCAGGCGGCTTTGGAAGCGGTGCGGGGCGAATTGGCCACGGCGATGGAAGGGTACGGGGTCGACGTCGAGGTGACGGTGGAGGACCGGGGGTTCGGGTCGGAGGAGACCTTTTCCCTTGCGCCGCTCACGCGTTCGTTTACGTGCAGCATGGCGATGACGCCGTGGCCGTCGGTCGTGGAGATCGCCGGGGTGTCGTTGGGGGCTCCCGCGCGGCTTCGGCATGAAAGGGCGATGGTCGTAGACCCTTGGAAGCCCGGGGTGGTGGCATAGGGATGCAGAACGACGAGCGATATGGCCAGGCGGTTCGCGGTCTTGGATGGGCATGCGGCGATATCGTCGTTGCGCGGACGTTCTGGTGCCGGCTATGGGGCTTGATGGGGCATCGGCCTCGTGGCAAGGGGAATGTCGAGATCATCTTGGTGTTTCCACGGTGTTCATCGGTGCATACGTTTGGCATGGGGGCGCCGATCGACGTCGTGTTCTTTACGGATGACAACCGTGTGCTGGCGCGCTATGAACGGGTTGCCCCAGGCCGCATCCTGGCGCATCGGGGCGCCTCGTGGGTATGCGAGCGGATCCATGTGCCGCCGGATGATCGGGGATAGGGGGGCGTGTGTAAAAGAAAGTGACAAGAATCTTAAAAAAGTCGCTTGCGCCGCCGCGAAGATTTGTTATAGTAATCAAGCCGTCAGTGAGACGGACATCAATTGGCCAGATAGCTCAGTTGGTAGAGCAGCGGACTGAAAATCCGCGTGTCGAGGGTTCGACTCCCCCTCTGGCCACCCTTTAATGATAAAGCCCTCCGCATGTCGGGGGGCTTTTTGTATACCGTTTCGATGTGTTCGGATAATCTCCTCCGGATCCGAGCCGGCTGCGGATGCGTGCGAGCATGGGGGAATTCGTTCGAGCCCAGTTCGCCTCGTATTGCGTTCGCATGTCGCGGATCCCGCGACCGTTTCGGGGCATACAAGGTTGTGCGCCCGTTGGGCGAGGCCGCGCTACTTTGCTACAACCTTTCATTTCCGACACGCTTTGCGCCGCCGATGCGCGTGTCGGGGCGGGCAGGTATACTCTTCAACAATGAGCATCGATGGCTAGGAGGCAGGTATGGACGAGAAGATTCGCGGCGTCAACCTTTCGGGTTGGTTTATTCCCGAGCCGTGGGTTTCGCCGTCCTTGTTTGCCGCCACGGGCGCGTCGTCCGACGCGGAGCTGCACGACGTATTGGGTAGCGCTGCGTATAACGAGCGCCTGCGCCATCACTACGAGACTTTTATCGGCGAGGGCGACTTTCATCGTATGTCGTTGATCGGCTTGAACGCGGTGCGCCTGCCCATTCCGTGGCATGCCTTCGGATCGCAGGGCGACGCCGCAACCTTCATCCCGGCGATCGACTACATCGATCGCGCGATCGAGTGGGGCGAGAAATACGATATCAAGGTCCTGCTCGACCTCGCGACGGTCCCGGGCGGTCAGGGCGATTCGAATGAATCGACCACCACCCCCACCACGCCAACTTGACCGCTGATTGGCATTCGTCGGTGAACGGGCGCCATGTGGCGCTCGAGGTGCTCGAGAAACTTGCCGCTCGCTACGGCAAGGCCGAGAGCCTCTACGGAATCGAGCTGCTGGACAGTCCCGTCATGAGCGTGCGCAAGAACCTCTTTACCATGACGGAGGGCATCCCCAGTCATTATCTGCGTAATTTCTATCGCGATGCCTACGAGCTCGTGCGCGCGCATATGCCGGTCGAGAAGGCGGTCGTGTTCTCCGCCTCCGCGCACCCGGAGATGTGGAAGCATTTCATGCGTGGTTCGCGTTACGAAAACGTGGTGATGGACGTGCACCTCTATCATTATTACGACGAGTTTGCGCAGGATATCACCTCGCCGCGCGGCCTCTCCTCTGCTATCGCGCGCAACCGCAAGGTGATTCGCGAGGCGCGTTCGGCCGGCTTCCCCGTGCTGGTGGGCGAATGGTCGGGCGCCGCGGTGATGTCGAGCGCATCCGTGACTCCCGAGGGTCGTGCCGCTTATGAGCGCGTGTTCGTGTCCAATCAGCTCGCCTCGTTCGCCGATACGCGCGGCTGGTTCTTCCAAACGTGGAAGACCGAGAAGCGCAACGCGGCATGGGATGCCCGCCTTGCGTTGGGTACGCTCGAGCGCGCCATGATCGAGTAGCCATGGGGGAGACGACGAAGCGCCCGCAGGCGGGCAAGCTCTATATCGTGGGTACTCCCATCGGCAACCTCGGCGACCTGACGCCGCGCGCTGCGGCGGCGTTCGAGGCTGCGGATGCCATCTGCTGCGAGGACACGCGCGTGACCTCGAAGCTCCTCGCGCACCTCGGTATCTCCAAGCCGCTTGTGCGCTGCGACGAGAACGTTATCGCGGGCCGCGCTCCGCAGCTCGTTGAGCGCACGCTCGCCGGCGAGGTCCTCGCCTTCGCGTCGGACGCCGGCATGCCGGGCGTGTCCGATCCCGGCCAGGTGCTGGTGGATGCGGCGCGCGAAGCCGGTGTGCCCGTCGAGGTGATTCCCGGTCCCACGGCTTGCATCACTGCGCTGGTGGCGACCGGCATCCCCTGCGAGCACTTCTTCTTCGAGGGCTTTTTGCCGCGTAAGCACGGCGAGCGCGTCCGTCGCCTGCGCAGGCTCGCGTCCATTCCCGGCGCGTTGCTCTTCTACGAGTCCCCGCATCGCGCGGAGGATTCGCTCGTTGCGATCGCCGAGGTGTTTCCCGAGCGCGAGGCCGCGCTCTGCCGCGAGCTCACCAAGCTCCATGAGGAGGTCCTGCGGGCGCCCGCGTCCGAGTTGCTCGAGCTGGTGCGTGAGCGCGGCGAGATGCGCGGCGAGATGGTGCTCGTGGTGGCGCCGCCGAGCGAGGCCGAGCTCGAGCGCCACGAGGCTGCCTTGGCGGCGGGCGGCGCTGTTGACCTCGATGCGAACCCCGACGACCTGCTGACCGCGGATATCGCCGAGGCCCTTGCCGCCGGCGAGCCCGCCAACGCGATCGCCAAGCGCCTGTCGCAGAGGTATTCGCGCAAGAAGCGTGATGTGTATAACCTGGTGCTTACGGTCCAGGCCGAATCTGAGTGAGGGTCGCCCTGCCGCCTGATGAAGGAGGCCTCGTCCATGACTGCTATTGAGTTCATGGACGAGGCCTTTCGCGTTGCCGAATCCTCGTTTTGGGTGGCGTTCATGCGCCCTAGTGCGTGGCGGCTACCTCGCTCCCGCCTCGTCGCGCTTGGGGTAGTGCGCGGTCAGGCTGCGGAAGCGGTTGTAGAACGCCGAGAGCAGCGCTGTCACGCGTCGGCGCTGCTCCGCCTGCGGATTGCCCTTGGCGAAGCGCGACACCGGCGGCAGGATGCTGGCGACGGTGG
>NZ_JADNJJ010000027.1:0-32100 GCF_015554865.1 Collinsella sp. D33t1_170424_A12
GTCGGCGGGAACGGTGATATCGCCCGCAGAGACGGCCGCGACGACGTCGCCGGCGATGCCGTTATCGCGAGCGAGCTGCTCCATACGACCCTTGATAAACGAGCAGCAGGCATCCTTCACGGAGCACTTGTCAAACGCAAGACCCTGCTCGAGATACAAATCAAGCGCAGCGTCAACGATGGGCTCGTAACCACAGGACAAGCGACGAGACAGCATGTTGATCACACCGATCGCCGCGCGTCGAAGCGCGAACGGATCCTTGGAACCGGTGGGCGGCTCATCGATGGCGAACATGCCGGCGATGGTATCGACCTTATCGGCAACGGCCACGATGCAGCCGGCGATACCCTCGGGGAGCTCGTCTCCCGCGAAGCGCGGGCGGTAATGATCGCGGATAGCCGCGGCGACCTCGGGGGCCTCGCCGGCGGCCAAGGCGTAGTAGCCACCCATAACGCCCTGCTGGCTGGTGAACTCGACGACCGCGGAGGATACGAGATCGGCCTTAGCGAGGTGCGCGGCTCGCTGGGCATCGGATGCGGAAGACGCGCCGACATGGGCCGCCTGGGCAATAGCGAGCGCCAGGTCCTCCATGCGCTCGGACTTCTGGAGAACGGTGCCGAGCTTCTTCTGGAAACCGACGGTTGCCAGACGCGAGCGGAACTCCTCGAGGGAGACCTTAAGGTCCTCGTCATAGAAGAACTTGGCATCGTAGAGACGCGCGCGAACCACGCGCTCGTTGCCGTCGATGATGGCGTCCGCGCACTCGGGACGGCCGTTGGATACCACGACGAACTCGGGAGTCAGGGCGCCATCGGCGTCGTAGATGGGGAAATACCGCTGATTGGACAGCATAGATTCGCAAATGATCTCGTGCGGGACCTGCAGGAACTCGTCGTCGAAACGGCCGATGAGCACCGTAGGCCACTCGCAGAGGTTGACGACCTCGTCGAACACGGAGCGCGGCCGCTCGACGCGAACGTTGCGCTCGGCTTCGATTCGCTCGATCTGAGCGTTGATGAGGTTCTTGCGGTCCTCGTCGGGCATCACGAAAGCGCGGCCGAGCGCATCGCGGTAATCGGCCAGGGAAGCACTTGCGACCTCGTGGTCACCGGGAGCGAGCACGCGGTGACCACGAGTGGTTCGACCGCTCGCGACGCCTGCGAACGCCACGGGCACCACGTCGCCGCCGAACAGGACGCACAGCCAACGAACCGGTCGAACGAAGCTCTCATGCGTCGCGCCCCAGCGCTGCGAACGGTAGTTGGGCCACTGCAGGCCCGTAAGGACAGACGAGCACAGGTCGGCGAGGATGGGCTCGGCGGGAATCGAGTCGATGCTCTTCTCGGCGAAAACGTACTCGCGACCATCGGTATCCTCGCGGCGAACGAGCTCGGCTGCGCTCACGCCGCACTTACGCGCGAAGCCCTCGGCAGCCTTGGTGGGAACGCCGTCGGCATCGAACGCTATCGCCGCGGCGGGACCGCGCTTAACCTCGTGCACCTCTTCGGTTGCCGAGGCGACATCGGCAACATGGACGCACAGACGACGCGGAGACGTGAGGACGGTGACGGCGCCATGGGAGAGGCCGGAACGGTCCAGGGCCTCGGGAACCATCTTGCCAAGCTGGGAAGCAGCGTTGTTCAACGGAGCCGAGGGCATCTCCTCGGTTCCGATCTCAAAAAGGAAGTCACGAACATCAGCCATCGCTAGGCCACCTCACCCTTCGTCTCTTCAGAATCATCGCCCGCAGCCGCGACCTCGGCCAGATACGCCTCGCAGCACGCCTTCGCAACAGCGCGCACGCGGAGGATATACGCCGCGCGCTCGGTTGCGGACAGCGCGCCGCGCGCATCCAGGATGTTGAACGCGTGGCTGCACTTCATGACGCAGTCGTATGCCGGCAGCGGAAGCTTGGCATCGAGGCAGGAATGACACTCGCGCTCGTAATCGTCGAACTTCTCACGCATGAGCTCCACGTTGGCGACCTCGAAGTTGTACGCCGAGAACTCGCGCTCGTTCTCGAGGAAGACATCGCCGTAGGTCATGGTCGTGCCATCGGGCGCAACGCTCCATACCAGATCGTACACGGAATCGACGCCCTGCACGTACATGGCAAGGCGCTCGAGTCCGTAGGTAATCTCTACGGGAACGGGATCGACCTCGATACCGCCCACCTGCTGGAAGTAGGTGAACTGAGTGACCTCCATGCCGTTGAGCCAGACCTCCCAGCCAAGGCCCCAGGCGCCGAGTGTGGGGCTCTCCCAGTCATCCTCGACGAAACGCACATCGTGCTCGGCGGGATCGAGGCCGATGGCCTTGAGCGATTCAAGGTACAGCTCCTGGGAATTAGCGGGGCTGGGCTTGATGAGAACCTGGAACTGATAGTAGTGCTGCATGCGGTTAGGGTTCTCGCCATAGCGACCATCGGCGGGACGACGGCAGGGCTGGGCGTAGCACGTACGCCAGCTCTGCGGACCGAGGGAGCGAAGAGTGGTGGCGGTGTGGAAGGTGCCCGCACCGACCTCGGAATCGTACGGCTGCATGATCACACAGCCTTGGCTGCCCCAAAACTGCTGTAGCTTGAGGATAATGTCCTGGAATGAAAGAGCTGAAGCGTTCATCTACCTGCTAACTCCTCGATAGAAATACATACGGTTCTCAATACTACCGCATGGCCATTTAAGTTGATAGGTGAGGTGCAAAAGAAATGCGCCCCGCAACAAGCGAGGCGCATGAAAAGCCGCTACATCAATCCGATGCGGTCGAGCGGCAAATAACGAGCGACAACGACACCGATAACGGAGCGCTCATCGATACAACCGAAGTACCGCGAATCTGCGGAGTTCTCGCGATTATCCCCCATCACCCAAAGCTGATCGCTCGGAACGGTGAGCGGGAACGTCACATCGACGCCGGCGGCCTGCTGGAGCAACGGAAAAGTGCTCCCTTCGACATAGGGTTCGTCGAGCCGCTGGCCATCCACGTAGACGAAGCCGTCGCGCACGTCGACCGTCTGGCCCGCGGTAGCGATGACGCGCTTGACGAGGATGTCATGGCTGGAAGAGCCGTCAGGGTTCTCGAAGACGATGATGTCGCCCGCATTGACGTCCCGACCCAGATTGACGGTAACCTTCTGCGCGAGCAGATGGTCGCCAACCTCGATAGTATGCTCCATCGAACTGGTGGGGACGACGAACGGGCTGATGACGAACGTTCGGATGAACAGTGAAGCGACGATAGCGATCGCGAGAACCGCGATCCATTCGAGTATGCTTTTGAGAACAGAGTTACGAGACAACGCAATCACTCCGAATCATCGGTAGCGCGCAATGCGCGCAGAACCTCGTTGGCGTAGGCGCGCTCAACTTCGGTGAGGCGAGCCTGGTCGAGCAGATCGGGACGCCAGTGGCACGTGCGCTCGATAGCGTTCCTCCTCCGCCACGCGTCGACCTTCGCATGGTCGCCCGAAAGAAGGATGCTGGGAACCTCGCTGCCGTTGAACGATGCCGGACGCGTGTATTGCGCATATTCGAGCAGCCCGCCGTCGTCGCCAGTGGCAAACGACTCGTCTTTATTGCTCATCTCGTCACCAAGGACACCGGGTATGAGGCGAACGACGGCGTCCGTAACGACCATAGCAGCAAGCTCGCCACCGGTGAGCACGTAGTCGCCGATGGATAGGCGCTCGTCCGCAAGTTCGTACGCGCGCTCATCCATGCCCTCGTAGCGGCCGCAGACGAACAGGAGGCGATCGTAGGACGCCAGACGCTCAGCCACATGCTGGGTGAACGGCACGCCGCACGGTGTAAAGAACACGACATGGGGCCTGGGTAAAACGGGGTCGCTCGCAAGATCCGTGATGGCCTCGTGCAGCGGTTCCACTTTCATAAGCATACCCGCCCCGCCGCCGTAAGGCTCGTCATCGACGGTGCGATGTCGATCATGAGTCCAGTCGCGCAAATTATGAGCCTGAAACTCGAAGAGACCGGCCGCTCGGGCACGACCCAGGATGGACGTGGACATCACCGGTTCAAACATCTCCGGAAAGACGGATAACGACTCGATGAGCATCTGCGTCCTCTCGAACTAGGAATTGATAAGACCATCCATCACTTTGACGCGGATGGGACCGGCTTCGGGGATATCGAGGACCACATCCTCGACGACGGGGACAAGGACCTCGCCATAGGCGCCGCCCGCAATAACCCAAACGTCGTTGGCAGGCGTCTCCATAATCTCGACGATGGTGCCGAGTCCACCAAAACGCTCGTCGATGACGGAACGATCAAGCAGGTCATCGTATGTCACATCAAACGAATCGAGCTGAAGGTCGTCGCTATCCGCCAGCACGTAGCATCCCGCAAGCGATTCGGCTTCCCCGATGCTGTGCGCACAGGAGAAGCGAACGATATAGCGATCGCCGCCATCGACAACGCTTTCGACCCGCACGAAACGATCGCGATCCAGCGCGGGCGGCGTGAGCGCGACGCGCATACCAGGTTCAACGAGAAAAGGAAGGCCACGTAGCTCAGCTACGATGACCTCCCCTTTAGACCCGTGCGCCTTGAGCACACGAGCGATATTCTTATAGTGGGAAGACACGGACCTACCCCAAAACCTCGACCTCGACGGACGTGCCCAGACGGGCAGCGAGGGCACGCGAAAGCGTGCGAACCGCCTTGATGGTGCGTCCATGACGCCCGATGACCTTGGCAACGTCGTCTTCGGCGACAGTCACCTCGATGGTGGAGGAGTCGACGCCATCGATGACCTCGAGGCTGACGGCATCCACGTCATCAACGATGCTCACGACGAGGTACTCCACCAGATCGGCAACGCGATCGGAGACGAGCACCTCGTCGCTTCCCTGCTGGGATGCAAGCTCGTTGTTGGAATCGACAGACACCGTAGATTACTCCTCGGCGGCAGCGGCTGCGGCCTCCTCAGCGGCCTTAGCCTCCTTGGCGAGCTGCTTCTTGGACTTCTTGGGCTCGACAGCGGCCTTCTCGCCCTCGTTGGCGGCACGAACCAGCGCGGCAACGGCGTCGGTAAGCTGAGCGCCCTTGGCCTGCCAGTCAGCGATCTTCTCAAGGTCGAGGCTGATGGTCTTCGGGGTGGTCAGCGGATTGTAGCGGCCAACCTCCTCGATGAGACGACCGTCGCGGGGCGAACGGGCGTCGGCGACGACAACACGGTAATACGGACGCTTCTTAGAGCCGTGACGAGCAAGGCGAATCTTGACTGCCAATGCAAACTCCTCCAACCAAGCAGCAATCAGCTGCAACGATAAACAAACGATTGAACATTTTACGCCAACGACGGGAGCAGGTGAAGCCCCAGGTGGAACTTCTTCGGAATTGACGTTAGCGTTTCCATATCTTACCCATCATTTCGCAAAATGCAAAGAGCTGAGTTGACGTGCGCTATACTATCTCCATGGATAACGAACACACATACGATAAGGCGAACGCCGCATGTGGCGAGACCGGACCCTACGCCCCCTCCCTATTCGGAAGCTGGACGGGTCCGGCGATCGGCCTGCTCGACCTCGACGCGTTTTTCGCGAGCGTCGAGCAACTCGATCACCCTGACTGGCGCGGCAAGCCCGTCATCGTCGGAGGCAGCCCCGATCGACGCGGAGTCGTATCCACGGCTTCGTACGAGGCGCGCACATTCGGAGTTCACTCGGCCATGCCCTCTGCGCAGGCGAAGCGCCTCTGCCCGCATGCAATCTGGACCGATGGGAACTTCTCCCGCTACCGCGAGTTGAGCGCGCGCGTCATGGCTATTCTTGCCGACGAAACGCCATACGTGGATCAGGTATCGATCGACGAGGCGTTTTTCGATATCTCTCCCGGTCGATTTAACTCCGAAAGCCCCCTGGCCGTTGTACGAAGGATCTCGGAGCGCGTAAACGCACTCGGCATCACGTGCTCGATAGGACTTGGATGCAACAAAACAGTTGCGAAGATAGCAAGCGAACGAGATAAACCGCGCGGCCTCACCGCGATCCTCCCCGGCACCGAAGAAGCCTTTCTCGCGCCGCTGCCCGTCCGCACGATGAGCGGCATTGGGGCGCGGGCGGAGCAGGCCCTGGCACAGCGCGGCATCCATACCCTCGGACAGCTCGCCGGGGCCCCGGACGACATCCTCGCTCCGGTATTCGGTGCCAACACGGCATCCGTACGCCAGCGCGCGCAGGGTCGCGAGCGCAGCCGCGTGCACGCTATCGACGAAGCGAGCCCCATGAAATCGCTGAGCAACGAGCGCACGTTCGCCCACGACCTCACAGAGCAAGCCGATATCGAGGCTGCCATAGACGTGCTGGGGGAATCGGTCGGTCGACGCCTGCGCAAGCGCCGCCTCACCGGTAGGACCGTCACCCTTAAGTTGAAATATGGCTATGGATCAGGCAGGACCGCCCAGCGAACGCTTGAGGCGCCAACCGATGACGAGCATATTTTCTGCAGGGCGGCGCGGGAGCTGCTCCATACGATCTGGAGTCCAGGGGTTGCCGTCAGGCTTGTTGGCGTGTGCATGAGCGGCTTTGACCACGAGTCGGGAGTCCAGACGAATCTATTCTGCGAGCTCGACGAGCGCGGGGCCGCATCGAGCGAGAAGCGGGCGCTGTCGGTTGCCGTCGACGGCGTGATCGAGCGCTTCGGATCGAGCGCGGTCGGATATGGTCGATCGATGCGATTCGACCACGACGTCGTTCGACGCGATAAATACTCATGACGAAGGGGCCGCGCGGGCCCCTTCGTTCAATACGATGCACATGAATGGCGACGACGCGACCGCTAGTCGAGTTCGAGCTCCAAACGAGGGGCGTCGCCCCACAGCTTCTCGAGACGATAGTAATCGCGCTGCTCGGGCGTGAAAACATGGACGAGAACCGAGCCGTAATCCATGAGGATCCACGTGCGCTCCTCGCGACCCTCGATGGCAAAGGGGTGCTCGCCGCACGTCTTGAAGACCTGTTCCTCGACCTCATCGATAACAGCATCGACCATACGGTTGTTGGTACCGGTGGCGACGACGAAGAAATCGCAGACATCGGAAAGCTCCGTGAGGTCCAAAACCTCGATATCCTGCGCGCTCTTATCGCTTGCAGCCTGGGCGGCCACGGTGGCAACGGTTCGCGCATCGACACCGCGCGCGGAAAGGGATGCAGCGGAGCGCTCTACCGACGCGCCGAACTCCTCGTTGCGGACCTCGTCCTCGACGGAGGTCGTCTCTTGAATCTGATCAGTCATGCTTACCTTTCTGAAAGGGTACGCCGAATAGCATACGTGTTGTAGATGTCCACCGCCGTGGGATAGAGGTATCTGCCCGTAGAAACCACATAGGTGATTCCATGCGAGAAACATGAGAAGAATAGCTCATCGAGGGTGACCTCACCGACCTGAGCGCGCAACTCGTCGGCATATGCCCCCACGCGACCCGGTTCGATGGCATCCGCGATGAAGACAACCATATCGAGCGGCATCATATCGATGGCCCCGACGGTGTGTCGATCAACAGCCTGGAATACCGCTGCGGGGAGCTCGGGAAACAGCGCGGGCAGCTCGCGCGCAGCCAGCGGTCCGTGCAGCAAGCCGACAACGCGGTCCGCGGGTCCATCGAGCGATACTCCAAGCTCAGCAGCGCGCGCAAGCGTCTCATCCGGCGTGAGAACCTTGTCCCAATCGTGTAGCAAGCCCGCGGCGCACGCTTCGAACTCGTCTACACCGTAGATGCGTGCGAGCTCGGCAGCCGTTTGGGAAACACCCAAGACATGGCGAAGGCGCTTGGGCGCGCCCGACATGTGGTCGCGAAGGCGCGTTTCGATCGCATGGAGCATGGCGCGTCGAGATGTGTCGATCATAATCACTCCCCCGGTTCGGCCTGGGACCGCGAAACGGGATCGCGATACAGGCCGTTTTTTCGAATGTAGCCGATAACGGACTCCGAAGTAAGATAGCGAACGCTTTTACCGTGCGCTACGCGATCGCGGATATTCGTCGAGCTGATAGCAAGGGCAGGAATCTCGATATAGCGCACATCGAAGGCGATACCGGATTCCTCGACCCGTTGGCAGGACTGGTTGATATCGTATCCCGGTCGCGTGGCAGCGATAAGCGTGGCAAGGGTTGCAATGTGCTCGGCGTCGTGCCATGAAACGATATCGTGAATCGCATCGGCGCCCGTGATGAAATAGAGATGGACGTTGTCGGGATAATGTGCACGCAGCGCGCGAAGCGTGTCGACCGTATAGGTGGTCCCCGCACGATCGATCTCGAAGCGGCTTGCGATGAAATCCGCATTCGCGGCCGTGGCGAGTACCGTCATCGCATAGCGATCCTCGGCGCTCGTCACGAACGAATCATCTTTGAAGGCAGGAGAGCCCGCGGGCATGAAGAGCACCAGATCGAGATCGAGCGCCTCGCGCGCCTGCTCGGCGGTGACGAGATGGCCGTAGTGGATGGGATCGAACGTCCCACCCATGATGCCGAGGCGGTATTCCCGGTTGGAATCGCGCCCGAGCTCGGGGAGGCGCTGCGGTGCCCGCGCGCCCATCTAGTCCTCGACCTCGCCGTCTGCAAGATCGATGCACTCAAACGCGCCATCGTCTTCATAGTCGTCTTCATCGTCGAAGTCCTCAGCGCCCTCGAAATCAAAGGAGTAGCCGAGAATGCGAACCTCATCGCCAGGCTTGCAGCCGGCCTTGGTGAGCGCGGAGTCGACGCCGATGCGCTCGAGGCGATGCTGGAGGTAGATAACGGCCTCCTCGTTTTCCCAGTCGGTTTGGACGACGAGCCGCTCGATCCCGCGTCCCACGACGCGCCATGCACAACCGTCCTCGCGTTCCACGTGGAATGCGCGGTCGCGCGCCTGACGGTTGCGATCCCACTTGCCCTCATCGAGCTCGGGAGCATCCTCGACCTCGGAAAGCTCGCGACGGAGGTCGGCCACGCGCTCGCCGCAAGCGAGCATGAGCGTCTGAAGCCCGGCACCCGTAAGCGCTGAGACAGCGAAAAAGGCGTGGCCGTCATCGAGGGCGGCTCGCTTCAGGGCGGCAACGCGATCGGCCATACCGCTGGCATCGCACTTGTTCGCAATGACGATCTGCGGACGAACCGCGAGCTCAGGCGCATAGGCGGCGAGCTCGTCGTTGATGATGCGGTAGTCCTCCAAGGGATCGCGCCCCTCGAAACCGCCGGTGATATCGACCACATGGAGGATGAGCGCCGTGCGCTCGATATGACGCAGGAACTGGTGACCCAGTCCGCGGCCCTCGCTCGCACCCTCGATAAGACCCGGAACATCGGCTACGACATAGGAATACTCCCCGGCGCGCACAACGCCCAGATTGGGAACGAGCGTGGTGAACGGATAATCGGCGATCTTGGGACGAGCGGCGCTCATGCGCGCGATAAGCGAGGACTTGCCGACGCTGGGCATGCCGACGAGCGCGGCATCAGCCATGAGCTTCATCTCGAGTTCGATCCAATGCTCGATAGCGGGCTCGCCCTTCTCTGCGAACGCAGGAGCACGGCGCGTCGAGGTCACGAAATGGGGGTTTCCGCGGCCTCCGGAACCGCCGGGGGCCACGACGACGCTCTCACCATCATGCGTGAGGTCGGCGATCTCGTAGGAGGGCTGCATGGTCTCGCCATCGATCTCGCGCACGACGGTACCCATGGGGACCTTCAAGACGAGGTTCTCGCCGTTCTTACCGTCTTTGCGCGCACCCTGTCCGTGCGTGCCGCGCTCAGCGCGGAAATGATGCTTGAATCGGTAGTCGATCAACGACGACAGCTGGGCGTCGGCCTGCACGACGACATTGCCGCCTCGGCCGCCGTCGCCGCCGTCAGGTCCGCCCTTGGGAACGAACGCCTCGCGACGAAACGACATGCAGCCGGCGCCGCCATCGCCGCCCTTGACGTTGATACGGCAGATATCGGTGAATTGGGACATGGATGACCTTTCCCTAACGTATCGAAAGACAACAGTGAGCTTACCAAAAGAGGCCCCCGGCTAACAGCCGAGGGCCTCTCTATTTGCCTATGCTGTGAAGGGACTTAGGCTTCGACGACGGGAAGAACGCTCACGCGATGCTTGACGCCGCGGGTAAACTTGACCTTACCCTCGGTAAGTGCGAACAGCGTGTCATCCTTGCCACGACCGACGTTCTCGCCGGGGTGGATATGGGTGCCGCACTGACGGACGAGAATCTCGCCGGTCTTCACGAACTGACCGTCGAAACGCTTGGTGCCGAGACGCTGACCGCGGGAGTCGCGGCCGTTACGGGAGGAACCAAGACCTTTTTTGTGTGCCATGTCTGATACCTACTCTCTACAGTTCTTAAGGGAAACTACTCCGCTGCGGGAGCAGCGGCGTCCTCGGCAACAGCAGCCTTCTTGGCACGCGACGTGGCCTGGACCTTGGTGATCTTCAGCTTGGTAAGCTGCTGACGATGACCCTGAAGCTTGTGATAGCGCTTGCGCTTCTTGAACTTGTAAACAAGCTGCTTCTCACCCTTGAACTGGTCGACGATCTCAGCAGTGACCTTAGTCTTTGCGAGCTTGGCAGGATCCGTGACGATCTTCTTGCCGTCGTTCAGGAAGAGAACGGGAAGCTCGACCTTGGTGCCGGCCTCGCCCTCGATCTTCTCGACCGTAAGAACATCGTCGGTGGCGACCTTATACTGCTTGCCGCCCGTTGTTACGATTGCGTACATTGTTTCTTGCCCTTCATGCATCAGTTAGTGCAACAGCCGAATATAGTAGCAGGGGATGCATGCACCGTCAACAAGCAACGAGAACATTTCCCCAGCGTATTCACAAGTTGCCCTTGTTTCACTGGAACGACGCTGCACCTGCATACGAAACATGCGATCTGGACGACGCGGCGCCGTTGAACAATCATAGACGATAATGGGAATCGTGCAAGATTGCTTCATAAAATGTGCAGCTCAGTGCCAACCATGCCGTCCTCGCGGGGGCACCCGGTTAGCTCCGGGCGCACAGGGGGTCGATCAGCTCGCCGTCCTCCCCTTCCACCAGCTGCGCGCGCCGCTCGACGCGGTAGCGCGCGATACGATCGAATCGCTGGATTCCCGTGGACTGGATGGGGTCGTCATCGGACGCCACCGCACGCCGGGCGAGAACGCGGTCGATCGCGGCAACCAGGATCTCCGGACGAAGCGCACCCTCGTTATCGCAGCGTGTATCCAGCTCGAGCACGATGCATCCTTCGCCATCCGCCACACGATGCGACACGAGCATGCGGTCGACATCGAGCACCTTGTTCTTCTTACCGCGAGCATATGGGATGCGTCCCAAGCCGATGACCTCGGATAGCGCATCCGAAACATCGGGGCACCCTGCGCTCGCATCGGTAAACGATAGCTCGATACGGTAGAGGACCCGCGTGATCTGAGCGGTCAGCGCAGGGGTGCGAACATCGACGTAGCCGCAACGCGTAGCCATGAGGTCCTCCGGTGAGGCAGCTTGGAGGCGCTGCAGAGCCTCAGCCGGAGGCACCAGGCTCGTTAGGAACACGTCGTACCACTCGCTGCGGGAGCTCGTTCCCACCGGGAGCGCCGACGAGAACCCGGCGCGCATATGGGGCGAGAAGCCCTGGGTGACGGCATACGGCAAAGACGCGCGGCGAATGATGCGCTCGATGGTATGCAGCACCTCGAGATGGCCCAGATACGCCAGGCGACCGGCCTTGACGTACTCGACGCGCAGCCGGAACAGGGGCTGAATGTTTTGCTCGCTCACGAACGCTCTCCCATCAGGACGTTATCGACATGCAGGGTGGGGCAGATACCGCATCCCGCACAAGACGCACGGGTGCAATCGGCCGTGGTCTCGCCGGCAAGCGCACGGCGGTACTCGCGCTGCAGGAACCCGCGGGAGACTCCCGGGCTCACGTGCTCCCAGGGCATGATGGCATCAAGGTCGTATGGCGTCTGCGCGATCGCGCGCAGGTCGATGCCGCAGTCGCTGGCCGCCTGCTCCCACCGCTCGAGGCTGAACTGTTCGGTCCACGCATCGAAGCGAGCGCCGCGGCGCCAGGCGCCCTCGATTACGGGAGCCATATCGCGACCGGCACGGGATAGCACGGCTTCGAGCAGCGAGGTCTCGGCGTCGTGATAGTGAACGCGAACGGCACGGTTCTTAACGCTCTTGAGCAGCAGCTGCTGGCGACGCTTAACCTCCTCATCGGGTGTCTGGGCGCACCACTGGAACGGCGTAGAGGCCTTAGGGATGAAGACGGACACGGAGATGGAGATCGAGATGCCGCCACGCTGCCCCTTGGGAACCACCTCGCGCGCGAGCTCGAGCACGTGGTCGGCGAGCTCGGCGATGGCGACGATATCCTCATCGCGCTCGCCCGGCAGACCCATCATGAAATAGAGCTTGCAGCGGCGCCAGCCCGCCTCGAAGGCGGCGCGTACGGCGCGGTCGAGGTCGTCTTCAGTCACGCCCTTGTTGATGACGTCGCGCATGCGCTGGCTTCCGGCCTCGGGAGCAAAGGTCAGACCACCCTTCTTCTCCCCCGCGACCTGCAGTGCCATGTTTACGCCGAACGAGTCGAGGCGCTGCGAGGGGATGGATACCGAGATTCCCGTATCCTCCAAGCGGCGGTTGAGGCGCGACAGAATCTGCTCGCAGCACGAATGGTCGGTAGTGGAAAGGGATGTGAGGGACACCTCGTCGTAGCCGGTCTCGGCCAGGCCGCGGGTCACGGCGGACACGATTTGGTCCGCCGAGCGCTCGCGAACCGGGCGATACGTGATACCCGCCTGGCAGAAACGGCAGCCGCGCGCGCATCCGCGAAGCACCTCGACGGAAAGGCGGTCGTGGACGAGCTGCGCATACGGGATGACCGATTGGCTCACCGGATCGGTTGCGCCGAAATCCTTGACGACGCGCTTATACACCACGGGCGGAACGTTCTCGCCCTCGCTGGGAACGGCATACCCGTGGGGCGTGCAGTCGCCATCGAAGCGGATATCGTACAGGGCCGGGACGTAGGTGCCAGGAATCGCAGCAAGACCGCGCAAGATCTCGTCGCGGCTCGCGCCGGCATCGCGTAGGCGCTGGTGCTCGCGGCACACCTCGACGATAGCTTCCTCGCCTTCACCGATAAGGATGGCGTCGAAGAACGGGGCGAGCGGCTCGGGGTTGTAGACCGAAGGCCCTCCCGCGATGATGATGGGGTCGTCCTCGCTGCGATCGGCGGAATAAAACGGGATGCCCGCCAGATCCATGGCCTCCAGGTAATTCGTGCACGCCATTTCGTGCGGCACATGGAAACCGACGACATCGAACGAAGCCACGGGGGCCGCGCCCTCGAGCGACAGCAAGGGGACGCCGGCGGCACGCATCTCGTCGGCCATATCGACCCAGGGCACATAGCCGCGTTCACAGGAGATGCCCTCCTGTTGATTGAGGATGTGGTAGAGGATGGCGATACCCTGATTGGGCAGGCCGACCTCGTAGGTATCGGGGTAGATCAAGCAGGCTCGGTAGTCGGCCTCCTGCTTGGACATGGTGCCCCATTCGTGATCGATATAGCGACTGGGCTTTTCCACACGGGCCAGCAAAGGCTCTAGCTCATGGAATCGGTCCTCGTAGGGTACGCGCACGTAAACTCTCCTTCTAGTCGAGGTATTCTGCAGAAACAGATGCGACGCCGTCGGCGGGGGCAACGGCGTCGCGGACAGCGTCGACCGCGTTTCGAACGACGCGGTTGGCCGGCCCGTAATCGATATCGCGAGCATACAGCTCCATAAGGGCGATGCCCATGGCGATGGTGCCGAGACCGCCGATCGACGCTTTGACCGCGAACGCCGCCCTTCCGGCGCGTGGCGCCAGCGAACGGGAAAGGGCGCGGAGACCGAGGCCGGCGACCGCGACCCCCGCGGCGTCATACAGGCGCTCGAAGCGCATCGGTTTATCGTACATCGAAGCAAGCTTCGCCATCATGCCGAGCTGCGCCAGCGTCATAACGGGAAAATCGGCGCCGGGCACGATCGTCAACGCACCCGTCACGGCATTCGATAGCGCCGTGGCGGCAACGACCCCTCGAGAAGCCGTGGCGCGCATGAACGGGAAATTCGCAGCGAACGCCTGGGGCTTGTCGGTGCGATCGAGCACCCAGCAGGCAAGCCGATGAAGCAGCACGCCTTCCTCGCGGGAGGCGACCAAGCCGAGCATGGGGGTATCGCGCTCGATGAAAGGCGCGTCGTCGCGGGACTCGCATACGACGACGGTGGGCGAACCAGCGATCACCAACCGGTGGCACGCCGCCTCCAGCATGCTGGAGCCGCACGAGACAACGATGGCGAGATCGGAGTCGGCCTTCGGCTCAAGCTCGGCGGTAAGACGAGACACGCGGACCAGTCCGCCGATAGTCTGCGGCACCATCGCGCTGCGGATCGCATCGATCAGATAGGCCGAGGCCGAACCGTCCACGTATACGGACACGCGCACGGGCTCATCGGATTGCTGCTGGGCGCTCACGCCCATCTTGAAAGCATCTGCCACCGCATCAAACGGAATTCGCATACGGCACCTTCCTCTCATGGATGCCCGAAGGACTACGCTGCCTTCGAGCGATGACGCCATACCGACTGGACGATGCCGACCATGGCGCTTTGCATAAGCATAGAACTCGAACCGAAGCTGATAAAGGGTAGCGGAATACCCGTGATGGGCATGAGTCCGATGCACATGCCGATATTCTCGAAAATCTGAAACGTCCACATACCGACGATGCCCACGACGGTAAGCTTCAAAAACAACGAATCGCTTTTATAGGCGATGCGGATGGCGGAAAATATCAGGAGCGCATAGAGGCCTAAGAGCAGCAGGGCGCCGACAAAGCCGAATTCCTCGCTCATGAGGGCGAACACGAAGTCCGTATGCGCTTCGGGCAGAAAGCCCTCTGCCGCCTGGGTGGCACCGCCGATGCCCTTGCCGAAGAAACCGCCCGATCCAACGGCGATGAGGGACTGCATGAGGTTGTAGCCCGCTCCCGAGGTATCGGCGGTAGGATCTATGAACACGAGCAAGCGATTCATCTGGTATTGCTTGATGAGCACGTCTCGACCGACAAGCGAGTCGACGACGGAATCGGCGGCAAGCAGCAGGGAGACCAATCCGATGAGAATGGCGATGGTAGACAGGACCCATTCCCTGCGAGCTCCGCTCATGGAGATGACGATGGCGCCGCCCACGAAGATGACGAGCCCGCTTCCCAGATCGCCCGCAGCAAGAACGGCGCCGAACGGGATGGCGAGCATGGCGCAGAGCTTCACGTAATCGCGGACGGAATCAATCTTGCCGTTGTACTGGCCCCCCAGGCCGGCGATGAAGAACGCGGTGATGATCTTGGCGAGCTCGACGGGCTGGAAGGTCAAGCCGATACCCGGAATTTGAATCCACCCCGTCATACCCTTCGCGTTATACGACAGGCCGGGGATATACGGCGAGAATATGACCATGATATCGATGACCAGAAGCACCGTCGTCATATTCTGCAGACCGCGAAAATCCGTTCGCCAGCACAGGATGCCCAAGACCGTACCGAGGCCGATGCCGAGCAGATGACGAGAGAATTGCGCCTCGGGAATCGACAGGGATGCTGTCCAGATGATGAGCGTTCCATATGCCATGAGGCCCACGACCGCGATGAGCACGGGAATATTCACGCGCTGGGAAAGCGAGTTGCGTGATGATACGACGCGCTTGTTCACGCGCTTAAGGCTATCGGCCGACGCGTCGCGCCTGCTTCCATTCGACATTACACCGCACCTCCTTAGCGATCATGTGTGCCGCCCGCGGCCGACACGGAGTCATGCGAACCGTAGATGGCACCGAGTACGTACCTCGTGCCCACAAGCGCGGATGTGGAGCCGAAGCCGCCGCGCTCGACCAACGTTGCCACGACATACTTGGGATCGTCGGCGGGCGCATAAGCGATGAACCACGCATAGAGGTCGTCGTCTGCCTTCTCACCCGTACCGGACTTGCCCGCGACCGTGACGCCAAGACTGTTGAAATGGCTCGCCGTCGAGGCCGTATCGTAGATAACGCCCTTCATGCCGCCGTGGACCAGGTCGAGGTCGGATTGATCGCGCACGTCGACGGAACGGAGCTCCTCTGGCTGATGGGCCACGGCGTCCCCATCGCCGTCGCGCGCGACGGCCGAGAGAAAGACATGCGGCGTGAACTCTTTGCCGTTTTCAGCAAGACCGGCGTACACGGTGGCCATCTGGAGCGGCGTGACGAGAATGTCGCCCTGTCCGATGGCGATATTGAGCATGTCGCCGGGACCCCACGCGCGATCGGCGTCGGGCCAGGAAGAAAAGAACTCCTTCTTCCACTCGGCCGTGGGTACGCGCCCCGCCGCCTCGCTGGGAAGGTCGATGCCCGTGGGCTCGCCCAGGCCCCACCGCTTGTAGACCTCCTGCAGGCCCTCGGGGTGGTCCTCGTCGTAGTAGAAACCCTTGCCGATATCGTAGAAGACCGGATCGCAGGAGTGTGAGATACCCTGCTGCAGATTGAGCGTGCCATGCCCGCCATGGTCCCAGCACCACCGGCCGGCGCCCTCACCGAGACCCGTCCACCAGCCGTTGCAGGTTGTTGTCTGGCCGGAGGTGTACACGCCATACTCAAGCGCGGCGAGCGCCGCCAGGGGCTTGATGGTTGATGCAGACATGTACTGGCCGCTGATGCAGCGATTGAGAAGGGGGTTTCCACTCGTCTCGCCGTTGAGCTTCGACCAATCATCATTCGATACGCCGCCGATGAACACCGACGGATCGAACGTGGGTGCGCTAGCCATGCCGAGGATATCGCCATTCGTGCAGTCGATGCACACGCAGGCACCGGCATCGGAGGTGTATCCGGCCTGCTTTCCCATCGCCATGGCGCGCGCGAGACCCTCTTCGCACGCCTGCTGGATGGCGAGATCGAGCGTGAGCTTGATATCGGAGCCTGCCCGCGGCGGGATGGCGCCCGCCTTTCCGGTCACGTTGCCCGCAGCGTCGACGTGCACTGTCTGCTCACCGCGGATACCCTGCAGCAAGCGCTCGTAGTAGATTTCAACACCGGCCTGGCCGACGATATCGCCCGACTGATAGCGAACCGCGCCGGCGGCATCTTTCGAATCATCCTGGGCGTTGAGCTGTTCTCCGGTGATCGTGCCCGTATAGCCCAGAACATGGCTCGCAAGCGTTCCATACGGATACACGCGCTCGGTGCGCTCCTCGATCTGGACGCCATCGAAATCAGTCACATGCTCCTTGATATGAGCGACCGTCGACATGCGCACATCGGATGCAACCGTGTGCAAGCTCTGAGCGCTTTGCGAATAGTCAAGAATGCTACGGCGCACGGCGGTATACGGCATGCCGAGGACATTTGCCAGATGACGCACTTTGATGGGATCGGAAGCGAAATCACGATAGGCGCCGACAACGAGCGAGGGTCGGTTGGTTACCAGTTCTACACCGTTGCGGTCGAGGATGCGACCGCGGGGCGCGGGCGTGGTGACCGTGCGCATCTGGTTTTGCTGCGAAAGCTCCTCGTAATGATCGGAGGAGACCATCTGCATGCTCCACAGCTTCGCCACCACGGCGGCAAAGACGGCGCCCACGCCCATCGTGAGCATCTTGAAACGGCCCTTCATGGCAACGCCGGGGGTGTTGCCCTCCCCTTCCGATGCTCGGGGCTGGGTCCCGTTGCGAGTATCGAACGTGAACCTACCCGAGTAGCCACGTAAGAAGAACAGCGATCCGATAATCGCGACAACCAGGATGACTCCGGCAACGACTACAACGAGCTGCGCATCCATCGATCGCCCTCCTTCCTACTTCAAGCTTGTATATGACTTGTACCGTGTACCCTTCGAACGGGCCGTGAAACCCTTTTTAGACTCCGTCGACGAACCGAACATAAGAAATGGAACAGCAGCAAGAACATCAAGCACGCTCGACGCGAGGCCGTGGACGAGCAGCGCGTACAGCAAGCTGGACTCGAGACCGAGCAAAAACAGAGCGAAGCCATAAGCGAGATTGACGAGAAGCATCGCGACGCCGACCATGCGCATGGAAGTGGCCGAGAATCCACCGCCCATACCATGCGAAATCATGGACAGGACGAAGCACGCAACCGTGAGCAACAGCGGCATCAAGCCGACGGGCACGGCGGCGGTAAGGTCGAAGAAGAGCCCGGAAAAGAAACCGGCCAGGACGGCGCTCTTGATGTCGCATGCTGGGGCCATGGTGAGTGCAAGCACGACCATAAAATTGAAGCGCCCGCCGAACAGCGACAGCTGCGGTGCCAGCGCAAGCTGGAGCACGGCGGCAATCAGGCATACGACAACAACCATACGGCGCGCGCGAGCGGGATCGCGAACCTCCATTGCAAGCACCTCCTCTTAATCGTTCTTGCCCGCGGAGTCGGCAGCGGAAGCCGGTGCGACGCCGGCTGACTGGGCATTAGCGGAAGCGACGTCTTCACTCGATGCAGCCTGCTCGGCGGAAACGGATGTGATGACGAGCACCTCTTCGTTGTTCTCGGCCAGGGACTGAGCGCGAACGGTAACGGTGTAGTACGTAGCGTTACTTGCTCGGTTCACGGAGGTGACGGTACCCAGTGGAAGGCCCTTTGGAAACACACCGCCCAAACCGGACGTGATCACGATATCGCCCACGGAAACATCGGAATCGGCTGTGATGTAATTGAGCTGCAGGGATCCGTCGGGCTGTCCCTGCAGGATGCCCTGGGCGCGGGAGCGCTGCACCATCGCCGATATGCCCGACGTCTCATCGGTCAGCAGGCGAACAGTGGACGAAGTCGCAGAGACCTCGACGATCTGGCCGATCGCGCCGCCGGAGTTGCAAACCGCCATGCCGACCTCGAGCCCGTCGACCGTTCCCTTATCGATCGTCACGGTATGGGACCACGCGTCGCTCGATCCACCGACGATGCGGGCGGCCGTCGATTCCAGGCTGTACGTAGAACGAAGCCCGAGGAGGCCCTCAAGGCGCTCGGCGGTCTTCTCTGCCTCGGTGAGCTTCGCGACCTCGGCGGTAAGCTGCTCGTTACGCTGGCGAAGTTCCGAAAGCGTCTCCTGCGGGGCGGTCACGTTGGAGATTACATTGCCGACGGCATGGAACGGAGACGCCACGATAGACCCCACCATGCGAACAGGCGTCGTGATAGTTGTCACGACGCTCCGAACACCATGGATGGGACCCGTCTCGCCTTCGCGAATATAGAATGTGAGCAGCAACAACGAGATCATGCAGCAGATGATAAAGGGGCGCATCCCGCTGGATTGCTGTTTTGTGCGAAGCGTAGATTGATAGCGCTTCTTATTCGAACGCGGCAAACCGAATCAAACCCTAGGCATTGCTCTGGACGAATCCGCCGTCGAAGGCGTTCGCCTCGAGCACGCGGGCGCAACCGTTGACAACGTTATCGAGCGCCGTGGGGCTCACGTTGACGGCCACGCCGGTCTCATCTCGCAGCCGGACATCAAGCCCGCGCAGCATGGCGCCGCCGCCGGTAAGAAGGATACCGTAATACATGAGGTCGCTTGCAAGATCGGGCGGGGTCGCGTCAAGCGCGTCTTTGACAGCCTTAGACATCTCGTCGAGGGGCTTGTTGAGCGCTCGACGAATCTCCTCGCTCTCGATACGAACGGTCTTCGGCAAGCCCGAGATGACATCGCGGCCATTGACCTCGACATCGAGCTCGTCCTTCAGCGGAACCGCGGAACCGACCTTGATCTTGATATCCTCTGCGGTGCGCTCGCCGATAGCCAGATTGTACGCATCGCGAACATGGGTGAGGATGGCCTGGTCGAATTCATCGCCGGCCACGCGAATAGACTGGGAAACCACGATGCCGCCCATCGCGATGACAGCGACCTCCGTGGTACCGCCGCCGATATCGATAACCATAGAACCGGTGGGCTCCTCGACGGGAAGGTCTGCACCGATGGCCGCGGCCATAGGCTCCTCGATCAGATATGCCTGACGGGCACCCGCCTGGATCGTTGCTTCGAAAACGGCGCGCTTCTCGACGCTGGTTACGCCGGAGGGGACGCAGACGACGACACGGGGACGCGGGGTCCAGGGGTAGCGCTTCTCGCTCGCCTTGTCGATGAAGTAGCGAAGCATGGCCTCGGTTACATCGAAATCGGCGATGACGCCATCTTTAAGCGGGCGAACGGCAACGATATTACCCGGCGTGCGGCCGAGCATTCGCTTGGCCTCGATGCCCACGGCGAGGATGCGCTCATCGTTCTTGTCGATCGCGACCACGGAGGGCTCGCGAATGACGATACCCTTGCCGCGAACGGAGACAAGGGTATTTGCAGTTCCCAGGTCGATGGCGAGGTCGCCATCGTATTGACCAAAGAACATATCCATCAAAGAAAACAAAGTCACTCCAAAAGGTACGTTAAGGTTCCTATGCAGTGTAGCGCGGACAATCGGCCCCGTGCAGCACGCGGGGCCGATTGGAGAAAGATACCATTTATTCGGCGGAGCCCTCGTCGGCGTTCACGTCGGAATCGCGCTGGTTGGAGCCATCCGCATCGGAAGTCGAAGCATCTTCTGCCTGAGCCTCGGAGCCCTCATCGGAGGAAGCGGGCTCATCGGATGCATCGGCCGCGGAGTCATCCGAGACCGAATCGAAATCGAGCGCGACGTTCGCCACGGCCCAACCGAGGCCCTCGCGAACGAACGTGACCTCGTACTGGGCGGTACCGCCCTTCGACAGCTCGACGGAAACAGTAGCCGTGGACTCCGTCATCGAGCGATCGAGGCCCTCGATGGTGGGCGTCGCGCCATCGGGGATGGAGGCTGCGATGATGGCCTTCGAGTCCTCGTTCAGACCGCTGGCCAGGAAGGAGTCGGTCTCGGTGCCGTTGGTAACAGCATCGAAAAGGCCGGTAAGGACGTCCTGCTGCGTGGGATAGCCGTAGCCGCGCGTGTACGCGAAGGCGAGCCCTCCCGCCGCGAGGAGCAGCAGAAGCACGATGACCAGGAAGACCTTGAGGCCGGTATGGCGATGGCGACGACGGACCTTCATCTCCTTTTTATCCTGCTGGATCATCTCGGACTCCGAGAGCGTGAAGAAGCCGGTGTCGGAGGGATCAGGAATGAAGCTGCCGGACTGGCCAAGCGGATCGAGCGGATCGACGCCAGCCTGGAAGGCGCCGGTCGAGGAAACCTCGGTGGACATGGAACGCTGGGCGGAAAGCGTGTCCTGAGCGCCGGACAGCGCCGTCTGCTGATCGGCGGTGAGCTGGTAGATTCCATCGGCGGTAGCGCGCTGGAACGCATCGATGGCATCGGAGGGGCGGTTCGCTGCGGCGTAAGCGGTGCCCAGGCTGGCGTTGATGGCACGCGGGTCATCCTTGGGGCCCACGAAGTCCAACGCGGTGCGATAGGATTCGGCAGCATCCTCGGGACGACCGATGAGCAGGAAGCAGTCGCCCAGGCTCGACAGCGCCGCGGCCGGCGCGGGGTTGGCGGCATCGATGGCCGCCGATCGAAATGCCACGCCCGCATCGGTGGGGTTATCAAGCTTGAGCAATGCATTGCCCAAGCCCATATACGCCTTATAGGGCGTTGCATACGAGCTGTCGGTAACGGCTTCGGTAAAGCTGTTGGCAGCGCCAGCGAAATCCCCGGCAGCGCTCAGGGCCTTACCCCGGTTGGTCAACAGGGCGCCGCGCTTGCCGTACGCGGCATCGTTGAGCGCGGCGGAATATGCCGAAGCGGCATCGCTGAACATTCCGAGGCGCATGAGCGAGTTGCCACGCAGGTGATCGGCCTCGCCGAAGACCTCATCGGCAGATTTAGCCGCAGAGAACATCTGGGCGGCAGCGGAGAAATCGCCTGCGCGATAGGCTGCGCGGGCCTGGTCGAGTAGCTGTGCGTTCACATTTGCTCCTTTGTGGTCCTACGTCGCACTAAGCGGCGTGCTCGATCTCGATGTGGACGATCTCGTCTCCAGCGCGCAGCTTGGCGATAACGTCGAGGCCCTCCAGCGTGGTGCCGAAGACCGTGTAGCCGGAATCGAGGTTATGCTGGGGACCCAGGCAGAAATAGAACTGGGAACCAGCCGAATCGGGGTTCATCGAGCGGGCCATGGCCAGAGCGCCATCGACATGGCTGTTGTTGGGATTCGTGAGATACTCGGCCTTGATGCAATAGCCGGGACCGCCCGTACCCGGGCGCCCGTCGGGGCCCTCGAGGCCGCGAGCGACCTCGTCGCGCGACATATCGCGCGTGTTGGGGCAGCCACCCTGGATAACGAAGCCGGGAACATAGCGATGGAACTTGAGTCCGTCGTAGAAGCCCATAGTGGACAGCTCGCAGAAGTTGGCCACATGAATGGGGGCGCCGGCGCCGTCGAGCTTAACGCGGATAGTACCCTGGGAGGTCTCGATGACGGCGACCTCGTCGCCGGCAACCTGGTACTCGGGGGTATGCAACTTAGAGCCAAACATGCGAAGCCCTTTCTCCGAACAAAGGATATATCTCTACAATTCTAGCAAGTATACGCAGATTTCACGAATTCGGCACGCTAGGAGCTCTTCTCAACCGGCTTATATTCCTCGACATGCGCGATATACGAGCTTCGCGCCTCGGCGTCCTCCGACGAGCGCTGGCGCAGCGGGGCGAGAATCTCAGATTGATGGTGGACGGGAAGGTCGGACCCGGTGTAGGACAGGGAAACATCCCACGAGGCGCAATAGATGTCGACGCGTGTGCGCACCCACGACGCAAGCTGGCGAACCTGCTCGATCTCCTGGGTATACGAGCAATCCTCGGGCAGATCCAGCGCATCGAGATCGGCAAGGACGGCGTCGATGAGATCGCGGGTAGCATATGCGACCGCCGACTTCTCGCGGCGTACCGCGATATCGCTCGCGATGTAGCCGTAGTTGTAGTCGTCGATGATATCGCCCAGCGAATCGAAGGCGGAAACGATCTTGTTATACGAAGAGCTCACGACTTGGAAGACGTCGGCATCGGTGGGTTTGGCGGGCCCCTCCGGAATGGGCTGAGCATCGAGGGGGCCCGAAGGCTCCTGCGGAAGCTGGCGACTCGGATACATCTCGCTCGCGGCCTGCTCGAACGCCTCGATGAAACCGGGCATCACCCCGAAAGGATCGTAGGCGACGAAGTAATACCCGCCACCGACCAAGGCGGCGAGCACCAAGATCGTGACAACGGGCTTGATAAAGCGATTCTTCTTCTTATGATACGGGTCCTCGCCGTCCAGGAAGGCGGGCGCCTTGCCGGACCGAAGCTCCTCGGGCCGCAGAACGTTGGTCGAGCTGGGGTCGATGGAGTCGGAAAGAACCTGAGCGGCGGTGGGAGCCTGCTCGCGAGGAGCATCGGCGTGCGCCTCGATCATCTGCTGCGTGAGCCGGGGAAAGCTCGCCGTTCGACCCGCGGCGAGATCGGATGAGGACGACTCGGTAGAAAGGATACCGGGGGCGGGTCTACCGCATTTCGGGCAGGTGCGGTCATGTGCGGAAAGCCGCGCTCCGCAACCGTCGCAGAACACGAACTCATCGTGGGCGGGTTGAACCGAAGTGCCGACATACATATGGCAGTGCGGGCAGAACGCCTCGCCGTCATCGATTTTCTTGAAGCACTGGGGACAGATCACGCTTACCTCTTTCGCATTACCTATTGAGCAAGCAGCATATCAAGAACATACGGAAGGATACCACCAGCGGCGAGGTAGCGACCCTCCGTCTCCGTGTCGACGCGGACGCGCGCAGAGAACTCCACCGAATCGCCGCCGGGTCGAACGGCCGTGACACGCGCGACCGCGGGAACGGGAAGGCCGCTCGAGAAGTCAATGGGATCCACGAAGTACGACTCCCGGCCGGTAAGGCCGAGCGACGCGGCGCTTTGACCTTCTTCGAGCTGAAGCGGAACGATACCCATGCCCACCAGATTCGAACGATGGATGCGCTCGAAGCTCTCGGCGATAACGGAGGAGACGCCGAGCAGCGCAGGAGCCTTGGCGGCCCAGTCGCGCGAAGAGCCCGAACCGTACATCTTCCCTGCAAGGATGATGAGATCGGAGCCGTGCTCGCGCGCATGCCGCGCGGCGTCGAACAGCGAGGCGACCTCCCCCGTAAACGAATCGAAGGTCCAACCGCCCAAGCGACCGCCGGCGAGCCTGTTGCGAAGCTTCACGTTCGCGAAGCAGCCCCTCATCATGACCTCATGATTGCCGCGGCGCGACCCGTAGGTATTGAAATCAGCCTCATCGAACCCGTGGCCGCGAAGGTAGGCCGCGGCGGCCGAGTCGGCCGCGATGGCGCCCGCAGGCGAGATGTGGTCGGTCGTGACGAAATCACCGAGGAATGCCAGGGGCCGCGCTCCCTTGAGTTCGAAACGGCGGCGCGGACGGGCATCGTCGAAGTACGGCGGTCGACGCACGTACGTGGAGGACGCGTCCCAGGCGAACGTGGAAGAGGGCTCGACGTCGATGGCGTTCCAATAGCCGTCGCCCTCGCACGCGGGATCCCCGACGGGCTTGAACACCGCGGTATCGAGAGCGGATGCCAGAATGGCCGAGACCTCCTCATCGGAGGGAATAAGATCGGCAAGCATCACCGGTCCAGCCGCACCCTGGCAAACAGGTTCGGTCGACAGGTCGATGTCGATCGTGCCCGCCAATGAGTACGCCACGACCAGCGAAGGGGCGCACAGGTAGTTCTGAGCGACATCGGGACTGATGCGCCCGTCGAAATTGCGGTTGCCGGACAGAATGCTCGCGAGCTCGCACTCCCCCGCGATGTCGTGCATAGGATCGAAAATGGGACCGGAGTTGCCGATGCAACTCATACAGCCCCAGCCGCATACCGAGAATCCGAGACGCTGGAGCGGCTCGATGAGCCCCGCGCGCTCGAGGATGCGCGTCGTGGAATGAGACCCCGGGGCGAGGACCTTTTTCACCCACGGAAGCGGCTCGCAGCCAAGCTCCACCGCTCGCATGGCCACCAAGCCGGCGGCGACCATCATCGCGGGGTCGGTGGCGGTCGTGCACGAGGTCACGGCGGCGATTGCCAGAGCACCGTGCTCGACTCGATAGGTCGAACCGTCGAAACGGACCTCGAACGAAGCATCGCCCACGGCGCGGCCATGCTCGGAAAGAACCGAGCGGAACCGGTCGCGCGCGCCGGACAGGGCCACGCGGTTGTGGGGACGGGACGGACCCGCCAGAGAAGGCTCGATGCCGCAAAGGTCGATATCGATGACATCGGCGAAACCGACGCCCTCGCGCTCGCATCCGAAGGCGCCCTGCAGCTCGAGATACGCACGGGCGCGATTAGCCTCGGCCTCCGTCGCGCCGGTGCGCACAAGCTGGGCCAGGGTTGCCTCGTCGACGGGGAACAGCGTGGAGGTGCATCCGTACTCCGGCGACATGTTGGAGATGGTCGCGCGCTGCGTCGGAGAAAGAGAGGCGACGCCGGGACCGAAGCACTCGCACATCATGCCCACGACGCCGCGATGGCGCAATCGTTCGGCGAAGGTCAGCGCGACGTCCATGGCGGTAACACCCGAGGCGAGCCGCCCCGTGAGGCGAATGCCGACGACAGCGGGGACGCGCATGGTGACGGGCTGGCCCAGGGCCGCTGCCTCGGCCTCGATGCCGCCCACTCCCCAACCGAGGACGCCCATGCCGTTCGCGGTGGGCGTATGGGAGTCCGTTCCCACAAGGGTGTCGAAGTACAGGGCGCGACGTCCGTCCCCGGTCCGACCGCACCACGCCACGCGGCAGAACCGCTCGATATTGAGTTGATGGCAGATACCCACGCCCGGCGGAACGATCTGAACGTTGGAGAAGCTTGACGCGCTCCACTTGAGAAACGAGAAGCGCTCGGCATTGCGCTGGGCCTCGAGCCGTGCGTTCTCGCACGCCGCAGAAGAGCACGATACGACGTCGGCCGCAACGGAGTGATCGACGACGAGCGTGCAGGGAATCTGCGGGTTGATGCGGGACGGATCGCCGCCCCGGGCCGCGGCGGCATCGCGCATCGCAGCGAAATCGACGAACACGGGAACGCCCGTGAAATCCTGAAACAGGACGCGCGCGGGCATGAACTCGATCTCGCCGCCCGCCTCGCAGGCGAGACCGGCGCGCACGATCTCGTGGGCCATGCGCATCGCGCGGTCCCCATCGGATACGCAGCGCAAGACGTTCTCCAAAAGGATCTTCAAGCTCAAAGGCAAGCGATCGACGCCGGGAATAGAAGAAATCGCATGCACCGCAAAGCGCTTCCCCTCGAATTCAAGGGTTCTTTCAAAGCGGAGGTCGTCGCGAATCGGCTGTTCCATGGGCGATCCCTTCAACAGTAGAGAACATATGACTCAAAACTGTACCGAACAAGCGTTACCGTTTTGTATCGCGTGGCCGTTTCGACACCATCTTCACGCGGATGCCGCCGGGCGCCTTCGTGACGCGACGGCCCTCGCCGACCCCATCCGGCTCCAGAGCGCGACGGGCATCGCGCTTCGCCCGCCGCAGGTCGCGTTCAGCCTGATGCTGCAGGGCCGTTCGGCGCACAGAGTCGCTCGCGCGCGCCATGGGGCCGGCAGCGGAATCGACACGGCCGCCCCCGCGGCCCAGGGAGACGCGCACGCCGCGCCCGAATCCCGATGCGCGCTTCGAACGACGCCGCGAAGCGCGCTCGAAGTAGACGGCGATCTTGTTGTACAGCGCGCAGCTCGCAACAACGATGACCGCCAAGACGACCGCCTGGAGCGTCGAAAGCGGGGATACCGAGAAGAAATCGGGAAAACCCACGACGCCCACGGCGACGCCGATGACGACGAAGGCGAGTACCGCCGCTCGCAACGGCGTGAAAGGCCACGAGATCCGCCAGATAAGGTTCGCACCGATGGCGCACGTCGACACAAGGCAGAGGGTGGAGAGCACCGGTTGGGAGAACCCGAATGCACCAGCCGCGAGCATAGCGAGAAGGGAAGCCGCCATGACGCCGAGCGAAGCGGGCAGAGCGCGACGAAGGACGTTGCCGAGGAAGCTGCCCTCGACGCGCGCGCGGTTGGTTTCGAGAGCGAGCACGAAGCTGGGCGCACCGATGCAGAAGAAATTGATGAGCGTCATGGTGATGGGCTCGAAGGGATACGGCGGGAAGAAAATGCAGATCGCCGCAAGACCCATGGAGAACAACGTCTTAGTGAGAAAGAGCGCGGCGGATCGTTGAAGGTTGTTGATCGACCTCCTGCCTTCGGCCACCACCGCGGGCATGGAGGCGAAGTCGTTATCTACCAACACGATCTCGGCCACGTTGCGGGCGGCGTCCGAACCCGCCGCCATCGCGACCGAGCAATCGGCTTCCTTGAGCGCCAATACGTCGTTCACGCCGTCGCCGGTCATGGCGACGGTATGGCCGCGACGCTTCAGGGCCACGACGAGCTCGCGCTTCTGCTGCGGCGTCACGCGGCCGAACACGTGGTAGCGATCAACGGCGGCATCGAGCTTTGCAGGGGTATCGAGCGTGGTAGCATCGACGAACCGATCGGCCCCGGGCACGCCGACAACGCGGGCGATCGAGGATACGGTGCGCGGGTCGTCGCCCGAGATGACGTTGAGCGCGACACCCTGCTCGCAGAAATAGCGAATCGTGTCGGCAGCGCTGCTTCGAATCTCATCGCGGATGGTCACGAAACCCAGAGGGCGCGCATCGCCGACCATGTCGCCATCATCCGTAAAGCCATCCACCCTGGCGGCAACGAGAACGCGGCAGGTATCCGCAAGCTCGGCGACACGTTCCTCGACCTGCGCGAACGCCTCGTCGGAAAGCACGAACTGGGCAGCGCCCATAACGTAGGATCCACTGGAAAACGTGGCACCGCTCCACTTTTTCGCAGAGGAAAACGCAACGACGCGAACGGGCTCCTCGCGCGCGACCGAGCTGCCGTCGTAATACGCGAGCAAGGCCTTGCAGGTCTCGTTGGCATCCTCCGAGGTGGCCCGTGCGATATTGGCAAGCGCGAGATCAAGCTCCGCGGAGCTGCAGGGGCCTTCGGATGCAAGGGAATGGGACGGCTCGAGCGGATAGGTTCCCGCGACCTCCATGCGCCCAGAGGTGATGGTGCCGGTCTTGTCTAAGCAGAGCACGTCGACGCGCGCGAGCGTCTCGATGCAGTACAACTGCTGGGCGAGCACGCTGCGGCGCGCGAGACGTATGGTGGCGATGGCGAGCACCGACGAGGTGAGCAGGACGAGACCCTGGGGGATCATGCCGAGCAGCGCGCCGACGGTCGATAGGATCCAGCCGGATACGTCCCCCCACGGAGCATGGCCGAACAGCAACCAGGGCAGGAACTCGATAGAGCCCCCGGATGGGGATGCGGCCCAGGCCTCGTAGCCTCCATGGGCGCTCGAAAAGAAAAGGGCGGCACCGAGAGGGACCATGATTACGCTGGCGAACCGCACGATAGCGGTGAGCGCGTTCATGATCTCGGAATTGACCTTCTTGACGTATTTGGCCTCGTTGTTGATGCGCGCGACGTAGTTGTCGGCCCCTACATGGACGACCCTGGCATAAACCAGCCCGGAGTCGATAAAGCTCCCGCTCATGAGCTCGTAGTCGACCTCTTTGCGGATAAGGTTGCTCTCTCCCGTAAGAAGGCTCTCGTTGACCTGCGCCTCGCCGCGGACGACGACGGCGTCGGCGGGTATCTGGTCGCCGCGTCCAAGCTTCAAAAGATCGTCCAGCACGATCTGGTCCAAGTCGAGCTCGACCTCGGCCCCATCGCGCAGGGCGACGGCCTTCTTGGTAGCCAGGAGCGTCAGGCGGTCGACCATGCGCTTCGAGCGGAGAGACTGGATGACGCCGATAGCGGTGTTGAGAAAGACGACGCCGAGAAACGTAAGGTTCTTGATGGCGCCGGTGCTTATGACGAGGATGGCGAGCACGACGTTGATGAGGTTGAACAGCGTGCAAAGGTTTTCGATGATGAGCTGTTTGACGGACTTCGTCTTAAGCTCGGTGTTGATGTTGACCTTGCCTTCGGAAATGCGCTCGCGCACCTCCTCCGACGTAAGCCCCCGTATCGACTCATGCTGGAAAGATTCCGCCTGCGACATCGGATGCCCCCTTGAAGCTCGCCATCCAGATACAAGAAAGGCCACGAGCGCAATGCGCTCGCGACCCGAATAGCTACTGGTGCGCCATATAGGGTTCGAACCTACGGCCTTCTGCTCCGGAGGCAGACGCTCTAATCCACTGAGCTAATGGCGCGCAACGTTTTTGAATTATACCTAAAAGATCGGCTATGGGCGAGTCCATTTTGCAATGCAAGAGTTATGCACATGGCACCTTTGTAGCGTCTCGCGCGGCGACGCTATGGTGTCGACCGGATGCGATACACTTGCTAGCACGCCACGCTCGGCCGGTCGCAGGCGGCCGCGCGCGCATGCGCCAGCAGACCCGACGGACGGCGGGGCGCTCGCGCGCTACCCGGAAAGGATGCCATGGAATACGCTATAAACATCGATGTCGCATCTCCCTATACCGTGCATGTGGGCACGTTCCTGCTCGAAGAGACGGGCGCTATCGCCCGCGAATCATGCGGGGGCGCGCAGGCCCTCGTCATCACAGACTCCACCGTGGGCCCCCTCTTCGGACAGCCGGTGCGCCAGAGCCTGGAAACACAGGGCTACACCGTCCACATGGAAATGGTGGCGCCCGGCGAGTCGAGCAAGAGCGGCGCCGTCTACCTCGACCTCCTGGAAAAAGCCGCCGAGCTCGAGCTCGCGCGCACCGATATCGTCGTCGCCCTCGGCGGCGGGGTCGTAGGCGACCTGGCAGGTTTTCTCGCGGCGAGCTACATGCGCGGTATTCCCTATATTCAGGTGCCCACCACGCTGCTCGCGATGGTCGACGCCTCGATAGGGGGAAAGACCGCCATCAACCTGGCCGCAGGAAAGAACCTTGCCGGCGCCTTCTGGCAGCCGCGCGCCGTTATCGCGGATGTAGGGTGCCTCGCGACGCTGGAAGACGCGCAGTTCGCCGACGGGTGCGCCGAGGTGATCAAGCATGCCGTCATCGCGGATGCGGAGCTCTTCGGCGAACTCGAGGCCACGCCGCTTACACCCGGGCTCCTCAAGAGCGATCTCGCGCGGGCCGCATACCTCATAGCGCGCAACGTCGACATCAAGCGCGCGGTCGTCTCGGCTGATGAGCGCGAGACCTCCCTGCGAAAGCTGCTCAACTTCGGGCACAGCATCGGCCACGGCATCGAGGCGGCATCAGGCTACGAGCTCGGGCACGGCCGATGCGTCGGCGTGGGCATGCTCGCCATAGCGAGCGCATCGGTGACGGCCGGGGTGTGCCCGGCCGATGTTCCCGACCGCATCGCCGCCCTGCTACGCGCCCATGGGCTCCCGCTCAACGTCGATGTGGATACGCAAGCCGTCTATGAGGCCGCGCTCCACGACAAGAAGCGCGCGAGCGATTCGATCGACCTCGTCGTCCCCCGCAGCATAGGAGCCGCCGCGATCTCGCACGCGCCGCTCGACGAATTCAAGCGCATTCTCGAAGTCGGCCTCGCCTGCACGGAGGCGTACGCTCGAGAAGAGAAGGAAACCAGCTCCCCCGAGGAGGATGCATGCTAGCCCATATCCGCCCTGCCCTGCTATCCGGCACCATTCCGGCCATCGCGTCGAAATCGGTTGCCCATCGACTCATCATCGTCGCCGCGCTCGCAAACGGGGACACGCACGTAAGGTGCAACACCACGTGCGCCGATATCGAGGCGACGATACGCTGTCTGGTCGAACTGGGCGCCCGTATCCAAGCGGTCGGCGATGGATACCTCGTCAAACCCATGCCGAAAAGCGTCGCCCTGGGACTCCTGCGAGCCCTGCACGGCAAAACGCTCGACTGCGGCGAATCGGGCTCGACGCTTCGCTTCTTGCTCCCCGTAGCCTGCGCGCTGGGCGCAGAGGCAACGTTCACGGGTTCGAAGCGCCTTGGCGAGCGCCCGCTCTCCCCGCTCGCCGAAGAGCTCATAGCCGCCGGCTGCGAGCTGCACGGCCTGGGCGGCTTCCCGCTTGCGGTCGCCGGCCGCATGAGGCCGGGCCGCTTCGAGCTGCCCGGGGACGTGAGCTCGCAATACATCACCGGCCTGCTGCTTGCGGCCCCGCTGCTCGACCATTCAAGCGAGATCGTAGTGAGCGGGCGCATCGAGAGCAGGCCGTACATCAACCTGACGATCCAGGCCATGCA
This sequence comes from Collinsella sp. D33t1_170424_A12, assembly GCF_015554865.1. Lineage (NCBI taxonomy): Bacteria > Bacillati > Actinomycetota > Coriobacteriia > Coriobacteriales > Coriobacteriaceae > Collinsella > Collinsella sp. D33t1_170424_A12. The sequence goes on from NZ_JADNJJ010000027.1 coordinate 31,318, forward strand.
GGCCTTCGGTGTAGACGTGTTCGTCGAGCGCCGCGTGCAGGCGGACGAAGAGGTGACGGTATTCACCACGGAAAACGATACCTATCGCACACCGCACGAGGTGAGCGTCGAGGGAGACTGGTCAAACGCGGCCTTCTGGCTGTGTGCCGGCGCGATGGGGCGCCTCCCCATCAAGGTCGACGGCCTCACGCTGTCCTCGGCGCAGGGCGACCGCAACGTCTTGGCCGCGCTCTCGCGCTTCGGCGCGCGGATAGGCCGCTCGACGAACGCCGCTATATCGCGTCCCGATACGCTGCGTGGATTCGAGATGAGCGCGCAGGATATACCGGACCTCGTCCCCATTATCGCCGCGGTGGCGGCGGTGGCTGAAGGCCGCACGGTCATCACCGATTGCGCGCGCCTGCGCATCAAGGAATCCGATCGCCTCGCAACCGTAGCCCAGGAGCTCGCCAACCTCGGCGCCCAGATCGCCATCCACCGCGACGCGCTCATCATCGACGGGGTTCCGCAGCTCGTCGGCGGCACGGTCGACGCCCACAACGACCACCGCATCGCCATGATGGCCGCCATCGCGGCCACGCGCTGCGAAAACGATGTCTATATCAAGGGCGCCGAGGCGGTTAACAAGTCCTATCCGCTCTTCTTCGAACACTATCGCGAGCTCGGTGGCCACATCGAGCTCCTGGCGGAATAGGCGCGCCATGTCGTCATGCATCGGCAACGTCTTGCGCCTGAGCGTTTTCGGACAATCCCACGCGGCCGCCGTCGGATGCACCCTCGATG
>NZ_JADNJJ010000004.1:0-11299 GCF_015554865.1 Collinsella sp. D33t1_170424_A12
TATCGGAGCCCTCGGGCGCCAGGCCGAAGCCATCCATGATGACGAGAAGAGCAGGAAGGTGGCGGTTAGCCATATGTGATTCTCCCTATACAAAAGAATGGGCCGCAGCGCGCGAGGCGCCGCGGCCCGATAACGAAACGGGTACTACTCCGCAGCCTTGACGACCATGGAGGAGAAGTCCGCGGCGGACAGCGACGCGCCGCCCACGAGGGCGCCGTCGACGTCGGGCTTCGCGGTGAGCTCGGCGATGTTGCCGGGCTTGGCGGAGCCGCCGTACAGCACGCGGATACCGGAGGCGAGCTCGGCGCCGAAGAGGTCGACGAGGGCCTCGCGGACAGCGGCGCAGACCTCCTGGGCGTCGTCGGCGGTGGCGGTCATGCCGGTGCCGATGGCCCAGATGGGCTCATACGCGACGACGAGCTGGGCGGGGTCGGTGATCTCGAGACCCTCGAGACCGGCCTTCACCTGTGCGACGACGTGCTCGACATAGGTGCCGGCCTCGCGAACCTCAAGGGGCTCGCCGCAGCAGAAGACGGGAACGAGGCCCGCGGCGACGAGCGCCTTGGCCTTCTTGTTCTGGTCCTCGTCGGACTCATGGAAGTAATCGCGACGCTCGGAGTGGCCGATGATGCAATAGGTGCAGCCAGCGGACTTGAGCATGCCGCAGGAGGACTCGCCGGTGTAGGCACCGGACGCCTCCCAGTAGCAGTTCTGAGCGCCCAGCTTGACGGCGGAGCCATCGAGCTTCGCGGCAACCGTGGTAAGGTCGATGGTGGGCGGGCAGACGAGGACCTCGACGCCGTTGTCGACGCCGTCGAGGGCGGCGACGAGCTCGTCGGCCAGCGTGGCCGCGGCCTGGACGTCGTTGTTCATCTTCCAGTTGCCTGCGATGAGCAGGGTGCGGTTATTCTGCGTCATTGAGAGCCTCCACTCCGGGAAGGGGCTTGCCCTCGACGAGCTCCATGGAAGCGCCACCGCCGGTGGAGATCCAGCTCATCTTGTCGCCCAGGTTGAACTTGTTCACGGCTGCGACGGAATCGCCGCCGCCGATGATGGAGGTGCAATCGGCCTCAGCGACGGCCTCGGCGATAGCCTGGGTGCCGTGAGCGAAGTTGTCGAACTCGAAGACGCCCATGGGGCCGTTCCAGAAGACGGTCTTGGCACCCTTGATGGCCTCGGCGTAGAGCTTCTCGGTCTCGGGGCCGATGTCCATGCCCTCGCGGTCATCGGGGATGGCGTTGGAGGCCACGACCTCGGGGACGGCATCCTCGCCGAAGTGATCGGCAACGCGGTTGTCGATGGGGAGCAGGATCTTGACGCCCTTCTCCTCGGCCTTCTTCAGCATCTCGCCGGCGCGCTCGACCCAGTCCTCTTCCTTGAGGGACTGACCCACGGACATGCCCTGGGCGAGGAAGAAGGTGTAGGCCATGCCGCCACCGATGATGAGGGTGTCGGCGGAGTCGATCAGGTGATCGAGAACACCGATCTTAGAGGAGACCTTGGAGCCGCCGACGATGGCGACGAGCGGACGCTCGGGGTCGGCGAAGATACCGGTGAGGGTATCGACCTCCTTCTCGAGCAGGAAGCCGGCGACGGCGGGCAGGTAGGCGGCGGGGCCCACAACGGAACCCTGGGCGCGGTGAGCGGTGCCGAAGGCGTCGAGCACGAAGACGTCGCCGTAGGAAGCGAGGGTCTTGGCGATCTCGGGGTCGTTCTTCTTCTCGCGCTTGTCGAAGCGGACGTTCTCGAGAACGAGGACGCGGCCCGGCTCGAGAGCCTCGACGGCGGCCGCAGCCTCGTCACCGTAGGTATCGGCGACGAAGGTCACATCGAGGCCGGACAGCTCGGCGAGCTTGGCGGCCACGGGCTCGAGGGAGAACTCGGGCTGGAAGCCGGTGCCGTCGGGACGGCCGAGGTGGCTCATGAGGATGACGCGGGCGTTGTGCTCAACCAGGTAGTTGATGGTGGGCAGCGCAGCCTTGATACGGGTGGTGTCGCCGACGACGCCGTCCTTGATGGGAACGTTGAAGTCGACGCGAACGAGAACGCGCTTGCCGTCGACGTCGATGTCGCGAACGGTCTTCTTGGTGAAAGCCATGAACATCTACCTTTCATTCGAATGCGGTTGCAGGACGTGCAACACGATATAAAAAGGGCGCGACCCCGGGCTGGAAGCCTTGAGGCCGCGCCCCTCTTAGACGCTTATCAAGCGAAAATGGAAGCCATCGATAACTTAGGCGACGAACTTCTCGAAGTACTTGATGGTGCGGACCATCTGGGAGGTGTAGGAGTTCTCGTTGTCGTACCAAGAAACAACCTGAACCAGGGTCTGGCCGTTGCCCAGATCGGAGCACATGGTCTGGGTGGCGTCGAAGATGGAGCCGTGGGTCTCACCGATGATGTCGGTGGAGACGATCTCGTCCTCGTTGTAGCCGAAGGTCTCGGAGATGGTCTCGGCGTAAGCCTTCATGGCAGCGTTGACCTCGTCCTTGGTGACGACCTTGTCGACAACGGCGTAGAGGTTGGTGAGGGAGCCGGTAGGCGTCGGGACGCGCTGGGCGGCACCGATCAGCTTGCCGTTGAGCTCGGGGAGAACCAGGCCGATAGCCTTAGCGGCACCGGTGGAGTTGGGGACGATGTTGACAGCGCAGGCGCGGGAGCGACGCTTGTCACCCTTGCGCTGCGGGCCGTCGAGAGCCATCTGGTCGCCGGTCCAGGCGTGGATGGTGGTCATGATGCCGGACACGATGGGAGCGAAGTCGTTGAGACCCTTGGCCATCGGGGCGAGGCAGTTGGTGGTGCAGGAAGCAGCGGAGATGATGTCGTCCTCAGCGGTGAGCTCCTCGTGGTTCACGTTGTAGACGATGGTGGGCAGATCGTTGCCCGCGGGAGCGGAGATGACGACCTTCTTGGCGCCGGCGTTGATGTGAGCCTGGGCCTTGGCCTTGGAGGTGTAGAAACCGGTGCACTCGAGCACGACGTCGACATCGAGGTCGCCCCAGGGCAGGTTGTTGGCGTCGGCCTCAGCGTAGATCTTGATCTCCTTGCCGTCGACGATGATGGCGTCCTCGGTAGCCTCGACCTTGTGATCACGGCTGTAGTTGCCCTGCGTGGAGTCGTACTTCAGCAGGTACGCCAGCATATCGGGAGAGGTGAGGTCGTTGATGGCAACGATCTCGGAGCCCTCGTGACCGAACATCTGACGGAAAGCCAGACGGCCGATACGACCAAAGCCGTTAATAGCAACCTTTACTGCCATTGTGTCTCCTTTCGTTAGGTCCCCGCAGACTCCTTGCCTGCCGTTGAGACCCACAAACTAACCACTCACCAAATATACCTTTTTTTCAAGGGGAAATGGACGGAATTGGAAACTTTCGAACGATGGAGTAATTAAAAACGTTTCAAAACAGCAGGATAATGGCATATTGAAACGCTTTAAGCATCGCTCTCCCCTGCATGGTTTTCTATGAATCAAGCAGCTTTTCCAAGCGAAGCACCCTATGATAGAGCGCCGACTTGGATAGCGGAGGGTCGGCGAGCTCCCCCAGATCGCGCAGCGACAAGTCGGGATGGGCTTCACGAAGCCGACAAAAATCCTCCAAAGCTTGTGGCAAACCGTCGCGCAAACCCCGCGCTTCAAGCTCGGCGATCAGCTCGAGCTGCCGCTGGGCCGCTCCGGCGCTTCGCGTCTGGTTTGCCAGCTCCGCGTTCACCCGTCGGTTCACATCGTTTTTCACGGACTTGACGGAACGGGCTTCGTCTATCTCGGCAACCGAACGGCTAGCGCCCACCGTCTCCAGCAAGCGTTTGATGTCCTCGGCGCTCTTGATGTAGACGGCGAAGGCCCCGCGGCGCGCGTTCACGCGCGCGGGCACGCCCAAGCTGCCGATCAGGTCCGCCAGGGCACGGGCGAACTCCTCGCCCTGCACGGCGATCTCGAGATGGAAATCGCCTCGGGGATCGGCTATGAATCCGCCGGCGATCAGCGCGCCGCGAATATAGGCGAGCTTGCAGCAAGGACGCGCCACAACGTGATGGGGCACCCCGCGCACCAGGTTGCCTTGGCGGTCGAGAATGCCAAGCAGCACCAAAGCCTTGGCGAGGTCCGGCTGATCGGGCAGCGCGATGAGATAGTTGCGCACCTTATGAAGTACGGAACGGCGCACCGTGAACTCGGTCTTGAGCTTCAAGATCTTATGGGTGAGGCCGATCATCGTGCGAGCGACGGCGCCCGTCTCGGTGGCGATTTGCAGCCTATACCGACCCGACCCCGCAAGGGACAGGGTTCCGCAGACGCGAGCGAGGGCGGCTAGCGTAGCGAGGTCGCAGTATTCGCACGCGGGCTCCTGCCGCGACAGCTCGTCGCGTACCTCTGCACTGAACGACATCTATGTAAGCACCTCCTCCAGAGCTCGCGCAAGCAGTTGCACATCGTGGGCGGCCGGCATAGCGGTCCCCGTGAAATCGCGGACGATCACGCGGGGCACCATCCGGCGCAGCCAACGCAGATCGTCGTCATCGGCCCGAATGGGACCGAACGGAGCATCTTTAGCCCGCTCGATCTGGCGGGCGGTGACGATACCCTCCCCGTTCGGCCCGGGTCCGACGAGGCTCTTACGGGCCTCCCGCTTCCACGCGCGGGGCTCGTACGGATACACCTGCTCGGCCGTTTCCGCCCGATGGACCAATACCGCATCGAGCGCGCCCTCGAGCCCCTCCTCCAACAGCACGCGCACATGATCGGCCGCGCTCATCCCGCTCGTCTCGCCGAGCGAATCGATCTTGGGGCAGACGAACACGCGCCTCGCCTTGGTTCGGACCAGCGCTTCCCGAATATCGTGCACCAAGATGTTGGGCATGATGGACGTGAACAGGGATCCGGGACCCAGTACCACGAGGTCCGCGTCGATGATCGAGCGAACAGCGTCCTCGTTGGCGGTAACCTCGCCTTGATCAAGCCAGACGCGCCGAAACGCACGCGTGCCGTAGCTGATCTGAGCCTGGCCATGCACCTCGTCGCCATCGACGGTGGAACCCGAAAGACTTATGAACTCGAGCGTCGAGGGGTGCACGCGGCCGACGCAGCCCAGCAGCTCCTCGCAGGTGCGCGTAGCCTCGATAAAGGAACCGGACTCCTTGGCCAGCGCGACGAGGATGAGGTTTCCAAGCGCATGGTCATCGATGGACCGGAATCGATGGGCGAACGCCCGCGCAAGCGTCGACTCGGGGTCGCGCGCCAGGGCCGACAGGCACTTGCGCACGTCACCCGGCGGAACCACGTGTTCGCGCTCGCGCAAAAAACCGGTCGAACCGCCATCGTCGGCCATGGCCACCACGGAGTCGATATGGGCGCCCATCAATCGGAGCGCGCGAATAAGCTGCGGCTGCCCGGTGCCGCCACCGATGGAGACCGCGTTGAACGTTGCTGGCATGGATGCACTAGCTCCTGATATTAGCCTTCGCGAGATCGCGATGGGAGATGTTCACGTGATACTGCTGCCGCTCCAGATGGCGCGCGGTCGCCTCGGCTATCGCAACGCTGCGATGCTGCCCGCCCGTGCAGCCGATGGCGATGGAGAGCTGCGGCTTGCCCTCGGCTACATATCCCGGCATGACGGCGTCGAGGAGCTTGAACCAGGCGTCCAGGAACTCCTGCGTCTTGGGATGCTCGATAACGAAATCGGCCACCTTGGCGTCAAGGCCCGTCAGCGTGCGCATCTCGGGATCGTAGAAGGGATTAGGCAGGAAGCGAACGTCGATCATGAGGTCGGCCTCAACGGGCATGCCGTGCTTGAAGCCGAAGGAGAAGACGTGAACGTCCATGAGCTGCTGATCCGCCAGCTCGGAGAACGCGCTGCGCAGGCGCTTGCGAAGCGTCGCCGTGCGCATGCGGCTCGTATCGATGACCATGTCGGCGCGATCGCGGATGCTCGCCAAAGCAACGCGCTCGCGCTGGATCGCATCGGCCGTGGTGTCCCCGCGCTGTGCCAGCGGGTGACGCCGGCGGTTCTCGCTGTAACGACGGATGAGCACCTCGTCAGAGGCCTCCAGGAAGAGCACCTTGCAGGTCATCTCATGCTCGTTGAGCGTCTGGATGGTGTCGAGCAGCTCGTCGAACAGGCCCTGGGAACGCAAGTCGCTCGTCACGCACAGATGGCGGCCCACACCGGTGTTGATGCCGATGAGCTGTGCGAGCTGCAGGATGAGGCTGGGCGGCAGGTTGTCGATGCAGAAATACCCCATGTCCTCGAACACGTGCATGGCCTGCGTGCGACCGGAGCCGGACATGCCGGTGATGATGACGATGTCGGGCACGCGGTCGGCGAGCTCGGCCGATGTGATGTCGGAGCGTTCCGTCATGCGGGCCTCCTTCAGACGAAGCTTTTAGCCTTCAAGTATACCCGCATAGACCCGGCGATGACCCAACCCTCGCGAGGGAGACACAACCCGAGGCGCCCCGCCCCCGGATGCTGGGTAAAAAATGGGCGTCCGAACGACTGCCGTTCGGACGCCCACAGGCATCAAAGCGAGTACGCGATCGCCCCCCTAATCGAGCGCCGCCTTGAACCAGCTGGTCAGGCTCGTGGGATGCGTGATCGCGGTACCCACGACGACGGCCCAGGCGCCCGCGTCGATCGCGGCGCGGCCCTCGGCGGGCGTGTGGACGTGGCCCTCGCAGATGATGGGCAGGTCAGGGAACTCGGTGGTCGCCTGGCGCAGCAGCGGCAGATCGGGACCCTCGTCCAGCGTGGTCTCGATCGCGGGCTTGTTGTGGGAGAGCGTCGTGGAAACGAGATCGAAGCCGAGCTCCACGGCGCGACGGATGTCCTCGATGGTCATGCAGTCGGCCATGATGCTTTTATCTGCGCGATCGGTAGATACCAGTTGATGAAGTACTGGTATCTACCAGATAGCAACGAGTCGGCAGACGGCGCATCGTCCCTATGAACGCAGCGTGTCGTACACCGCCCGCGCGACATCCACGGAGACCCCCTGAACGGAGGCGATATCCTCCACGCTCGCCTCGCGCAGGCGCTTCATGGATCCGAATCGCTTCATGATGGCGCGCTTGCGCACGGGCCCCACGCCCTCGACCTCATCGAGAATCGAGACGGTCATAGCCTTGTCGCGCAATTCGCGATGGAAGGTGATGGCGAAACGATGCGCCTCGTCGCGCACCTGCTTGATGAGGTAGAGCGATGCGGACCCCGTAGGCAGCACCACGGGCGTCTCGTCCCAGGGCACGAACACCTCCTCGTCGGCTTTTGCGAGGCCGCAGACGGGGATATCGAGTCCCAGGCCCTCCAGCTGGGTGAGCGCCGCGGTCAGCTGCGGCTTACCGCCATCGACCACAAGTAGGTCCGGCCGCGAGCCGAAGCGCTCGTCGGCCATACGTTCAGGCGCATAGCGTCGACCCAAGACCTCCTGCATCGATACGAAATCGTTCGCTTCATCGAGCTCGGCGCGAATCTTGAAGCGACGATACTGGGATTTATCGGGCTTTCCGTTAGTGAACACGACCATCGACGCCACCGTGAAGCGCCCATGGATGGTGGAGATATCGAAGCACTCGATGCGCAGCGGCGGCGCGGGCAGCGCCAACGCGCTCTCGAGCTGAAGCAGCGCCTGGTTGGTACGGTCGTCGGCATAGCCCGTACGTATCATATAGCGCATAAGCGCATGGCGCGCGTTGCGCTCGCACGTCTCGAGCAGATGGCGCTTCTCACCGCGCTGGGGGCGATGAAGATGGCAGACGCGGCCGCGCTTCTCGCTCAGCCACGCGCCGATGAGGTCCGCGTCCTCGAGGTCGCATGCAATGTCGACTTCGGATGGGATATCGGAGGTCTCATCGTAGTAACGCTTCACGAAACCTGAAACGAGCTCCTCTTGGGAGACGTCCTGGCCCTTGTCGAGGATGAATTCGCACGTCCGCTGGGTCCTGCCCTCGCGCACCACGAACACGCAGGCGCCCGCGATGGTCTCCTCTCGATAGAACCCGATGAGGTCGATGTCGACCTGCGCGGGAAACACGACCTGCTGGCGGTCGTCAAGACCGTTAAGCACCTCGAGGCGGCGCTTGATGCGTCCGGCGCGCTCGAAATCGAGGCTTTCCGCGGCCTCGGCCATATCAGCCTTGAGGTCGCCGATCACCTCGCTGCGGCGTCCCGACAAGAAGCGTTCGACGCGCTTGACGTTGCGAGCGTAATCCTCCTGGCTGATGGCGCCCGCGCACACGCCGGGACCGCGCCCCACGTGGTAGTCGAAACAGGGGCGGCCCTTTTGCGCGCAGACGAGCGCAAGGAGGTCCGCGTCGGCGGGATTCTTCTCGAGCAGGCGCTTCACGCGCTTCCATTCGGCGCACGACGCCGTGCAGATGGGCGTGACCTTGCGCAGGATATCGATGGTCTCACGCGCCGCGCGGCTATCGGTATACGGCCCGAAATAGCGCGTATCCGGGCGATGGCGCTCCCGCGTGTATTTGATAGCGGGAAACGCATCGCCTTTCGTGATGGCGATATAGGGATATGACTTGTCGTCTTTGTAATCGACGTTGAAATACGGGTGGTACTGAGCGATAAGGTTTCGCTCGAGCACCAGTGCCTCATGCTCGGTGTCGACCACGATGTAATCGAAGCTCGCCACCAGCTGCATCATGAGCGGAATCTTCTCACGGTCATCGGACAGCGTGACGTACTGCTTCATGCGGGCGCGCAGGTTCTTCGCCTTCCCGACGTAGATAACCTCGCCCGCAGCGTCTTTCCACAGGTAGCAGCCTGGATCTGTGGGAACCTGGGCGACCTGCTCGACGAGCGAGGGCAGGCCGCCCTCCCCCGCCGCCGAAACATGATCGGCGGCGGCGCGCTCGTCGAAGGGCGCAACGGGAAGCGACGTCCCCGGAAGGCCGCCGTGATGGAGCGGACCGGGCATCTTAGGCATCGCCCGAGCGAGCGGCCTCGCGCACGTCCCATACGTAGCGGCGGAACTTCTTGATCTGGTTGTAATACACCGCGCGCGCCAGCACCTTGTGCTTGAGCGTGTCGGAGGCGTTGTGATAGGGATAGCTCGCCTGCCCCGCGTTGTACATGCCGAGCACCTCGTCGCGCAAGGGTTCGTCGAGCACCGTTTTACGAATCACCTTGGAGGGCACGCACGTATACAGGAAGCGGTCGTATGCCTCGCGATACGGAATGCGCTCGCCCAGGATATACTCGTCTACCAGCAACTTGCCGATGTTAACGCCGCCGAGCGCCATGTAATAGGTGTTTCGGCCGGGCCTGGTGTTGACCTCGAAGAACTTATAGCGACCATCGCGTTCATCGTACTTGATATCGAAGTTGGCAAAACCGCGATAGCCCGTGCGCTTGCAGAAGCGCTTGGCGGCGTCGATGATCTCCTCCGTGCGCTCGGACAAGATGCACAGCGGGTTGCCGATGAGGTAGGGCGAATGATCCTGCACCACCACGCGGCCACCCGAAACGACGCGAACGTCACCCGTTGCATCGGAGAACGTCGTGAGCGTGCGGATGGCATCGTCCTCGCCGGGAATGAAATCCTGCACCACGAGCTCGCGGTCATAACCCGCATCGCGCAGCAGGTTGAAAATGCGCACGAGGTCTTCCGGGGCGTGGACCTCGTAGATCTTCTCCTTGCCGGGGAAGGACATGAGGTCGTAGCGCGCGGAATTGGACGGCTTGGCGATAACCGGATAGGTAAAAGAGGCGGCATCGATGGTAACCGTAGGATCGGCGCAGTTAAACGTCCAGGTACGGGGATAATCGATTCCAAGTTCCTCACACAGTTCGTAGAAGCGCTCCTTCTGCGTGATCTCGTCAAGAAGTTCGAAATCGTTGTAAGGGACCGCGAACCAGCGCGACAGCTCGTCCTTATGGGAGGAGAGCAGGCGCGCGTGCCAGTCGGCGCTACCGATGACGAGCGCCACCTTCCCCTGCTGCCTGATCTTCTCGCCGATGCGCGACAGCAGACCCACGATGGCCTCGTCGCCCTGGCCCATCTCGGGGCAGATGCGGTAATCGACGAAACGGCTGGACGAGGTGACCTGCACATCCACCGCCGAAAGGACGACGGTCTTGATGGCATAGGCCTCGTAGAAGCAGCGCGCCAGCGAATAGGCGAAGATCTCGCCTCCCAGGACAACGGGGACGAAGCGTGCGGAGACCTCCTCGCGCCTCAGAAGGGGTACGGATGCCATGGCTAGTCCTCCTTGTTCTTCATGGCGCGCAGGGCGCCGCGGACGTCTTTCACCTTATGCAGCGCGCTATAGATACCTCGCTTGAAGGGCACGTCGCGATCGGGTGCGATGCAGCGCTCGCCATCCTTGGCGAACTTGGTCTTAAAGGTATTGAGGCTCTTCGTAGCAGGCTGGAAATCGCTGCCGATGCCCATCTGGTCGTACTCGGTGCAGCCCATTCGCGAGAGCTCGCAGCATTCGAAGTAGATGAGGCGGTCGGTTGCCAGCGCGCGGGCGGAGCCTGATCGGGAGGCGCCGTAGTAACGCGTGGCGCGCGCCCCCGAGATGGTCGTCAAGGTCCAGGTGATCACCTGGCCATCGAGCCTGCCGGCGAACAGGCGGCAGTGCTCGGGGCCCAAGATGCGCAGCATGTTGCGGTACTCCTCGCAGGGCGCCGGAGTGAAGCCGTCGCGCGCCGCCGTTTCGATCATGACCTCGTAGTACTCGTCGAACGACGACGTGGCGAGCTCGGTCTCGTCGGCGAAGCTCACCTGGCACTCGCGCAGGGCCTTGCGCACATCGCGCCGGCCGCGTGGCTTCATGCGGGCGAGGATATCATCGTCGCCGCCCGTCAGATCGATGACCACGGTCATATCGTAGGGCAGCGTGGAAAGGCAGGGGCGGGTGACGGGGAGCTCGTGCTTCACCGCGAGGCGCGCGAACACCTGGCGCTTATCTTCAGCGCGGACGAACGACGCGAGCGCATCCATAGCGGCCTGCTCCTCTGCGGCAGAGGGCTCATGACCCCACACGGGGGCATGATGCGCGCGCAGATACCGGTAGCCATGTGTCTCGTACTGCACGAACGACGCTGCCGCAACGAGAGAGCCCTGATCTTCGAACGACACGAAACCCCAGGGGGAGCGACCCGGGATGGTGGACTCGAACTCCTGCCATACCGGCAGCTGTTCCACGGGAGCGTTGACACCGAGCGCCGCAAGAGCGGCCTCGTACTCCTCGCGTGCGAGCTTTTTAACCTGCATGCTATCCCCGTTTCACCCTATCTACTCTTGTTGGACTCCTCATCATAAGCCCCTCGCAGATACGGCG
>NZ_JADNJJ010000028.1:0-7636 GCF_015554865.1 Collinsella sp. D33t1_170424_A12
GAAGAGAACGGACCATCGTGAAGACCGTACGCGTAGCGGCAGGCATCATATGCGACGAATCAGGCGACGAGGTGCTGGCGGTGCAGCGCGGCTACGGCGAGATGGCGGGACTCTGGGAATTTCCGGGCGGCAAGATCGAGCGCGGGGAAACCGCCGAGGAAGCCTGCGTACGCGAGCTGCGCGAAGAGCTCGCCATCACCGTGACCGACCTGCGCGATTTCTACACCGTGGAATACGACTACCCCGCATTCCACCTTTCGATGGACTGCTTTCTCTGCCGCATCGAATCAGGCGAGATCACGCAGACCGAACAGCAGGAGATTCGCTGGGTCAAACGCGCCTCGCTCGCCGAGCTCGCCTGGATGCCCGCCGATATCGGCCTGGTAGACGCCCTCGTTGGAGCGGGAGACGCCGAAGGGGACGCACGCCAGGTCAAGCGTCGCGGAGACAGCAAGAGATCGATGCAGGGCAACAAGCGGGCCGACACCAAACCCGAGATGCTCGTGCGGCAGCGACTCCGGGCGGCCGGCCTCACCGGCTACCGGCTCCAATGGAAGAAAGCGCCCGGCAGGCCCGACATCGCGTTTCCGGGGCGAAAGGTCGCCATCTTCGTCAACGGCTGCTTCTGGCACCGATGCCCGCACTGCAACCCGAGCGTACCGAAGCGCAACACCGAATTCTGGGAAGCGAAGTTCCGCCGTAACGTCGAGCGCGATGCCGCGGCCATCGCCGAGCTCGAGGACCTCGGCTGGACCGCCATCACCGTCTGGGAATGCGAGCTCAAGAAGGCGCGCATCGACGAGACCATGGAGCGCGTCGTTGCGACCGTTCGTGCTGTCGATCGACATATGCGCAGCTAGATGCGCACTATCAACGGATAACAAGGCACCTTCTCCACGTTTCATCGACCATTTCACCACGAGAGCACCACGGTAGACGGTATTTTATTCAGGGTTAAGCGGTAGGTTATAGTCACTTTTTCTTTATCTACCTGCACTTTTACACAATGTGGCATAACGTGTAAGTGAGAATTAAGCTTTAAAAACGCGAAGGAGCGGTGATAATAGGTACAGCGCATCGCCAGAGCAGCGACTGCGGTGCGTATGGTACAGGTGGACGGACGAGGAGGTCGACGCATGCATTCTCCCAAAGACGCAGCTCGTACTTCCCAAGTACGGCTATCCCGACGTGCGAACCATTTCTCCTTCCCCCCGACACAGAGAACTGGCCTCCTCGACTCCACCGATCTTTCCAGCGGCCTCATGTAAGGGCATAGGCTGGACCGTTCGTTTCTACGGCTGCATGAAGCGTCACCGTGTGTATCCCCTTCCTCGCACAGCGGACGCGCAGCGCAAACGAAGCGACTCTAGGACCCGGGCACATGCCCGGGTCCTTTCTTTTTTCGCGCGGATGCCCGCTCTCCGCTCGAACCGACCCCCTAACAACAAATGGGCGCCCGCATACGCGAGCGCCCATTCGCCTTACCTGAAGCACGCCTCCTCTGAACGCGCGCCCTACATGAGCTTGGTCTCCTCGAGCTTCTCGATGATCCAGTTGTTCGCACGGATCACCGGACGGCGGAACACGAGGCCCAGGGCGAGCGACGGAATGAGATAGCTCGCAAGTAATCCCATCTCGACCCAATACTCGGAACCATAGGCACCGGCCATGGCCGCATGCATCGCGTTGATCCCATGCGTGAACGGCAGGAACGGATAGACGGACTGGAAGAAGTCGGCCGTCATCTCGATGGGGAACGTTCCGCCCGACCCTGCGACCTGCATGACCAGCAGCACCACGGCGAGCGCCTTGCCGATATCGCCGAACGACACGGTAAGGGTGTAGATGATGTTGCAGAACACGAAGCTCGCCAGCCAGCCCGTAAGTAGGAACTGCCAGGGATGCAGGCACTGGATGCCGAAGAACAGGATGTCGCCCGCACATACGAGCGTGCTCTGGCACAGCGCCAGCAGGGCGAAGAGCGCAAAGCGCCCCAGATACAGCTCGTGCAGGCGCACATCATCGAGCCGCTGCTTCACGCGGTCGTCGACACCCACCTTGAGCATGGCCGCCAGCACGATACCGCCCACCCACAGCGACAAGATCGTATAGAACGGCGCCATGGCCGAACCGTAGTTCTCTATATGGAAGACCGGGCGCTTGTCGAGCCCCACGGGGGCTGCCAGGGCATGGGCGAGCGCCTCGGGATCGTTGCCGATCAAGGAGCGAATCGCCTGGATATCGCCGGTTTGGGCAGCAAGGTCCAGCTTGTCCTTCACCTGCTGCAGATCGGTTGCGGAGGTATCGAGCACCCGTGCGGCGTCGCCCAGCACGCCCTGCACCGACGCAAGGTCTTTTGCCAGCGAATGAGAGGCCGCGCTCAATCCGTCGACGGTCTCATCCAAGCCGTCCGCGATGTTGGCGCTCGCGGCCGTAATCGACTCCACGGAGTCCGCGAGTTCGCCCGCCTGGCCCTTGAGCGTCTGCTCGTAGTCCGACTTCACCTGCGTAATGCTCGCCTTGGCATCGGCAATGAGCTGCTTGATATCGCTACGGCTCTGCTCGATATCGGCTGTGCCGGCAGCCAGGTCGTCCGCCGCGCCGTTCAGCGCGCCCTCGAGCTGGCGCTGCTTGGTCGCGATCGAGTCGAGCTTGGTGGCGATGGCCTGGAGCTTCGCGGAGATCGTGGGCTTCAGCAAGCCGTCGGGGAGCTTGGCGTCCAGATCGCGCACATCCCGAGCCAGGGACTCGGTCTTCGCCGCGCGCGAACCCACCTCGGCGGCAACCGCCCGCAGTTGACCCTGCGTGTCACCCGACTGCTGGCCCACCGCGCCAAAAGCCTTGTCGACGGCCTGCGACACGGCGTCGAAGCTCGAAGCGCTGTCTTTGAGCGCCTGGTTGATGGCACCTGTGGCGCCGCCGAGCGCATCCTGGATGTCCACCAGACCCGCCTTTGCATCGCCGAGCAGGGCCGCGGCGTCGTCCGACGTCGTACCGGAATCGCCCAGCAGGGTGCCCGTCGACTCCATAAGGCCCGAAGCCGAGCCCACCAGGTCGCCGAACGTGCCCGTGTTCGCCGCGGCGTCGCGCAGGCTCTCGATACCCGTATCGAGCGTGCCGCTCAAGTTGGCCACGAAGTTCACCACCTCGTCACCGCTCATAAAGTCAAGCAGGCTCGATGTAGCGGCCAGCCCGATATCGCCCACCGTAGAGGTAAACGTCTCGTCGATCTGCTGGCGTATGGTGCTCGCGCCCTTATCCGTGACGCGCGGGGCGATGGCGTTGGCCTTTTGGTTCTCGTAGTAGATGATGTCCGAGTGCTTCACCTCGGTGGAGAAGAGCGTCATCATATTGGCTGAGAAATCGCGCGGGATCACCACGGCGGCGTAGTAGTCGCCCGCCTTCACGCCCTCGATAGCCTTATCCTCATCCACGAACACCCAATCGAGCGCGTCGTTCGCGCGCAGCGAAGAGGTGACGGAGTCGCCCATGTTCACCTTGATGGGAATGAGGTCGCTCAGATAGCCCTCGTCCTCGTTGGCTACGGCAACCTTGAGGTTGCCGGTGTTGCCATAGGGATCCCAGCTGCCCGCGATATTGAACCACGCATACAGGACCGGCACGATCACCAGGCCCACCATCACGATGAGGCCGATGACGCTCGTATGGATATGCTCCATATCATCGCGGAAGATCTTCCAGATGTTCTTCATTACTCATCGCCCCCTTTCGTCATGTCATAGCGCGGCAGGGCCACCTCGGCCGTGCACGCCGCCTCCGCCGACGCCTCCTGCGCGCGGCGCTCGGCCGGCATCGTCATGCCGGCAGCGCGCGCCGCCAGCGGCGACACCGAGACATGTTCGGAGATCTCGCGACGCATACCCTCGTCGGACAACTCGGCCACGCGCAGCTGCATATGGAAGCTCTCGCGGACATACTCGACCACGATCATGTAGGCATCGGCCGCGATGATCGCCACGATCCACAGCACGAGCATCACGATCTTGCCGTCGATGCTGAGGTCCAACGTCGCCGTGAGCACGAACAGCAGCACCGGAAGGCCGAACACGAGCACGAAGCCGGCCTTGATCAGGGAGGGGTAACGCGTCTCGAAGCGCTCGGCGCGCTCGACCAGATCGCGACGGTACGTCTGCGCGTCGAGCAGGGCGCGCATGGCCACGCGCAGCGAGTAGCGCTCGCGCGGACGGTCGTCCTTCTCGCAGATCATCACGCCGGTCGCTGCCAGCTCGCGGTCGAACAGCAGGTTGAGGTTGAGCACCAGCGGACGCAGGAAGACGCCGATGGTGAGCGCCACGGCCAGGAATACGCCGAGCACCAGCAGGTTATACAGGTAGTCCATGCCGTACATGCCGCCGATGGTCTCGCGCATCGCATTGATGCCGTAGGTGAAGGGCAGCAGGGGATGCAGCCCCTGGAAGAACGCCGGCATCATCTCGATGGGATACATGCCCGACGACCCGGGGATCTGCACGATCACCAGGATGACGGCGATGGCCTTGCCGATATGCTTAAACGTGATTCCCAACGCGTAGATGATATTCACGTACACGAAGGAGATGAAGACGCCTGCCAGCATGAAGAGCGCAGGCTGCACGCACTGCACCCCCAGCATCAGGTCGCCCGCGCACACGATGAGCGCCTGCACCGCGCCCAGCGCCACCAGCAGCAGCCAGCGGCCGAAATACGCTTCACGGGCGCTGAACTCTCCCAGGCCCTCGGGATCGACCTCGAGCTTGATAATGGCGATGAGCACGAAGCCTCCCACCCAGAGCGCCAGGTTGGTATAGAAGGGAGCTACGCCCGAGCCGTAGTTATCAACCGGGTACACAGCCTTGGTCGTCAACTTGACCGGGCTCGACATGAAATCGGCCATGTCCTGCGGATCGACATCGAACAGCCCCGAGAGCTTGTCGAGCGACCCCGAGCTGCGCAGGGCCGCCACGTCGGTCACCGTGTCGTTGAGAGTGTCCTTGAGCTTCCCAAGCGAGGTATCCGTCTGCGACACCGCCGTCTTGGCCTGGTCGAGCGTCGCATCAAGCTGGTCGAGCAGGCCGATCGCCTGCTGCACCGTTGGCTGCAGCCCCGCGACGACGCCCGTAAGGTCGCCGGAAACCGCCGAGAACGAATCCATGCCGCTGGATAGCTTCGGCATCACATTGGTTGCAAAATCCTGCTGAGCACCCGAGACCGATGCGATGCCCTGCTGGGCCGCATCGTTCATGGCGCTGGACGCGCCGGCCACGGCCGCTGCGGTATTCTTCACGTCGTCGCTTTGCGTCTGCAGCGCGTCCTTGACCGTCTGCAACTGTCCCAGCTGGGCCTCGAGCGCGCCGATGATGGCGCTGGTATCTCCGACGCCCGTGATGTCCTTGATGTCGCTCAGGATCTGGTTGATGTCGTTGATGACCATCTGCACGTCAGCCAGGGCGCCGTCGACCTTGCCCGCCGCCCCTGTGATAGAACCGGCAGCCTGACCGATGGCAGTATTCGCCTTGGCGGACGCCGCGCCCAACTGGGCCATGCCGCCAGACAGCGCAACATTGAGCGCGGAGCCGAAATCTCGAGCAGATGCACGGGACGTGGTGAGAAGCGCATCGCCCTTGCGCAGGGCATCGGTCAGAGCCGGCACCTCGTCGGACATGGCGGCCAGCGTTTTCTTCGCCGACGCAACCGCGCCCTTGGTGGTGTCGATGGTTCCCGTGGTGCCACCCAGCGCCTCGCGCACGCCGTCGAGCGCACCGACAGCCTGCTGCACGCCATGCATCAGGCCGCTCTGCGCATCGCCGCCTTGTTCGTTGATCTGCACCCCCGCCGCCTGCAGCTGCTCCACCAAGGTCTCGCTTACCGTGGAGACGAAGGTCTCGTTGATCTGCTCCTCGATGGTCTGCGCGCCGGTGTCGGTCACCTTGGGCGCGATGGCGTTCTTCTTCTCGTTCACGTAGTAGATGAGCCGGGGCTTGTCGAACGTGCCCGTGAGCATGCTGATGAGGTCCTGGCTAAAGTCTTTGGGAATCACGATGGCCGCATAGTACTCGCCGGACTCCACGCCCTCCTTCGCTTCGGCGGTCGTGGTGAACTCCCAACCGAGCTTATCGTTCTGCTTGAGCTTCTCGACCGTCTGGCCGCCCGCATCGAGCGCTCCCACCAAGTCGTTTGTCACGCCCTCGTCGTTGTTGGCGATAGCGACGCGCACGCCCTGCGTGTTTCCGTATGGGTCCCAGTTCGCCACGATGTTGTACCAGGCATATAGCGAGGGGATGATGCACACGCCGATGGTGATCACAAGCGCCACCGGATTTCTTAGGAGACGCCTGACATCCCGCTTGAATATTTCAACTGCCTTCTTCACTTGCACCATCCAACCTGATCGACTCTGTTCCCCGCATGCGGCGGCCCGCGCTCGGCAGGCGCCCCGGCAGTAATCTTTCACATGATTTTCTGCACTATACAACGGATGTGTACAAACGTACACATGGGGAGAATCATGGTACCCAGCTGTGCAGAAAAGAAGCACATTCGAAGCATATCTAACATTTGTTTCATTATTTTAATGTGTCTGTTAAGAACAGCAGGCCGCCGAAGGCCTGCATCCCATGATGCGGACATCCAAGAAAAAGGGCGGCGTCGCCCCCCCCTGCTCTCTATATATGGCTGTAATACGCGCTGCGCTAACGGCAAGCCCAGACCCGATGCTCGGTTGCGATAAAATCGACCGGGACATCGAAGCCGTCGATTGGCAACGGGTTGGAACTAATCTGCATGATACGGGCGAGCGCGATCTTATCGCCCGGATAATGCCACAGGAAGCGGTCATAGCACCCGCCACCGTAACCGATGCGATGCCCCTGCGCATCGAACACCAGCCCCGGGACCAGGCACACCGAACCGAAGAGCTCCGCGGCATCGATGCGGGCGCAGACGCGTGTATCGGGCTCGAGGATGCCCTTATATCCTGCAACCAGCTGCCCCGCGCCCTCGATACGGTAGAACGCAAGCTCCTTGGTGGTCGGATCGACCACGGGAGCGCCTACCGCACGACCCTGCGCGAGCACATGCTCCACAATGGCAGACGTATCGACCTCGGCACCGCGAGATACATAGGTGAGCACCAACGGCGTCTGGTTGAAGATATCGAACGCGCAAAGCGAGGTCCCGATAGCGCGATCGGATTCGGCCTTCAGGTCGGCGGGCAGCTGGCGGCGCGCAGCCAGGTACCCGGCACGCAACGCGGTCTTGTCGGCATCGGTTCCATATGAGCTTGCCATGCGCTTCCCCCAAGCCTTCCAGCGCTTCGACTAGCCCCTTATTCTAGCAGCTCGCCGCAGAGCGCCGGTCCGCAAGCCGCCTGATAGCGCACGACCCCGCTCGAATCGATCGGGCGGGGTCGCATGACGGCTCGATAGAACGGTCCGTGCTTACATCAGGCTGCAGATGTTCTGGGCAAACGCAACGGGATCCTCGGGCAAAATACCCTCGACCAGCAAGGCCTGGTCATAGAGCAAGCCGGCATAGCGCTCGACCTTCTCGGCATCGCCCGCCTCCCGGGCGGCGGAGAGCTTGGCGAACACGGGATGCTTCGCGTTGAGCTCCAGTACGCGCACGGTCTTGGGCATGC
>NZ_JADNJJ010000029.1:0-23114 GCF_015554865.1 Collinsella sp. D33t1_170424_A12
TCGTCGTGCCCCACGTATCCCGGAGGCGAGCCGATGAGCTTGGAAACCTCGTACTCGCTGGCGAACTCGGACATGTCGAAGCTGATCAACGCATCCTTGCTGCCGAACAGATACTCGGCGAGTGTCTTGGCGAGCTCGGTCTTGCCGGTGCCGGTGGGACCCAGGAAGATGAACGAGCCGCCCGGACGACGCGGGTCCTTGAGGGGGGAGCGGCTGCGGCGAATCGCCTTGGCCACGGCGGCCACGGCATCGTCCTGGCCGATGATGCGCGTCTTGAGCGCCTCCTCGCACGCCAGCAGCCTGCGGCTTTCGTCCTCGGTAAGCGAGGAGACGGGCACGCCCGAAGCCGCCGAGACGATATCGGCGATCTGCGGCACGTCGATGACGAGCGGACGGGCATCGAGCTCGGCGGTCCAGGCGTCGCGGGCCTGCGCCAGCGCGGTCTCGGCCTGTGCCTCGTCCTGCTTGAGCTCGGCGGCACGGTTCATGTCGTCGCTGGCCGTAGCCTCTGCCACGGCATCCTGCAGCTCGGACAGCCGCGCCTCGGCATCGCGCACCGCCTGCGGCGCGCGATTGGCCGCGATACGGGCGCGAGCGCCCGCCTCGTCCATGAGGTCGATGGCCTTATCGGGCAGGAAGCGATCCTGGATATAGCGGCTCGAAAGACGCGCGGCGGCTTCGATTGCGGCCGGCGTGTACGTCACGTGATGATGCTCTGCATAGCGCGGGCACAGCGCCTCGAGGATCTTCACGGTGTCCTCGACGCTGGGCTCCTCGACGTCGATCGCCTGAAAGCGGCGCTCGAACGCAGGGTCCTTCTGCAAGTGCTTGCGGAACTCCTCGGCCGTGGTGGCACCGATGATCTGGAACGCACCGCGCGCCAGCACCGGCTTGAGCATCGAGCTCGCGTCGATCGAGCCCTCGGCGGAACCGGCGCCGATGAGCGTGTGCATCTCGTCGATGAACAGGATGATGTCATCGGCCTCGGTGGCCTCGCGTATCACGTTCTTCAGGCGCTCCTCGAACTCGCCGCGGTACTTCGCCCCCGCGACCAGGCCGGGAAGATCAAGCGTCCACACATGCTGCCCCATCAGGTTCTCGGGCACGTTGCCGGCGGCGATCTCCTGCGCGAGCCCCTCCACGATGGCGGTCTTGCCAACGCCGGGGTCGCCGAGGATGAGCGGGTTATTCTTAGTGCGGCGAGACAGGATCTCCATCATGCGGGAGATCTCCTTCTCGCGGCCGATGACCGGATCGAGCTTGCCGGCCCGCGCCTCTTCGGTCAGGTCGGTGCCGAACTGCTTGAGGGTGCTCTCGGACTGGCCCTGCCCCTGGCCGGCCTCGCCCGAGAAGAACGGCAGGCCGCTTCCAGGCCTGCCCGAAGCCGAGCCGGCGAGCGGACGGTTCTTGCCCGGATCCTTCGCCGTGAGCTTCTCGACGGCACCGCGGACGCTCGCCGCGGAGACGCCCAGGCGCTGCAGGACCTCCATAGCCTTGCAATCGGTTTGAGCGACGATGGCGAGCAGCAGGTGCTCGGTCGAAACGTAGGTCTGGTTGTTCTCGCGCGCCAGGCGGAAGCTCTTCTCCATCACCGCGATGACGGCCGGGGTGAACGCCAGGCGCGCGGCCTCGGCGTTCTCACCCTCCGATGCGGGCTGCCCCTCGGGCTTTGCGGCCGGATTCGCCGCCTCGGCGGGAACGGTGGTGGCCATCTCCTTCATGGTGGCGAGGATATCGTCGTACGCGATCTCGAGGTCGCGCAAGGCCTCCGCGGCAATGCCCTCCTCCTCTTTGGCGAGGGCGAGCAGCAGGTGCTCGGTGCCGACCTTCGATGACGAAAGGGCGAGCGCCTCCTCCTTGGCAAGCGACATGACGCGGCGCGCGCGATCGGTGAATCTATCAAGCATGCAGGTACCTCTAACGTGCGAGCTCTAGTGGCTAGTGTTCTTCTTTACCCCGTTAAGGTTTTTATGATACCCGATGGCGGCAAAACGTTGGAACTCAATGAACGCATCCGATACGCAGGCACCCCGCGGCCCGAAAGCCACGGGGTGCCCGACAGGCGACACGGCGGCACCGTGGCGACCCTGTTCGATATCGAATGGGAATTAGGAAGCCAGACGCTTCAGCACGGCCACGAGCAGCTGGCAGAAGCGCTCGGAGGAAGCCAGCTCCATGGACTCATCCGGCGTATGGACGTCCTTGAGCGTGGGACCCACGGCGATAGCATCCAGGCCGTCGAGGGCCTCGGCGAACAGGCCGCACTCGAGACCGGCATGGATGGACTCGATGCGCAGCTCGCTATCGAACAGCTCGCGATACGTATCCACAAAGACGTCGCGCACGGGAGAGTGCTCGGCATAGCTCCAGCCGGGGTACTCGAACTCGAACTTGGCATCGAAGCCCAGCACGTCGGCGAGCGTCTGCAGGCGGTCCTTGAACTCCTCCTGCAGCGAGGTGATGGAGGAACGGGGCGACAGCAGGATCTTGACCTCGTCGGCGGACGTGGCGACCACGCCGATGTTGGAGGATACGTCCACGGCGCCGTCGGCCGCGAGGTTGCGGCGCATCACGCCGTTGGGGGCCAGGCGGATGGCGCGAACGAAGGCCAGGGCGGTGTCCTGGTCGATGGCCTCGACCTCGGCGTCGTCCGCAACGGCGACGTCGCAGGTGAAGCCGGGGTCATAGGTCTCGAGCTCGACGGCCACCTTCGCAGCGATGTCGCGGGCCAGCTCGGCGCCGGCCTCGGCGGCGGCGTGGTCGGCGTAGACCAGCTCGGCCTTGCACTCGCGGTTGATGGCGTTGTCCTTGGTGCCGCCGTTGAAGCTCACGAGGGCGGGTTCGCCGGCGAGCATGAGGCGCTCGACGATACGGGCCATGATGAGGTTGCCGTTGCCGCGCTCGAGGTGGATGTCGGCGCCGGAGTGGCCGCCCAACAGGCCCGAGATCTCGAGCGTGAGCAGGCTGCCCGCCTTGTGCTCGCGCGTGGCGGGGCGCGTGTAGGTGACGACGACGCCGCCGGCGCAGCTCACGGTGGCCACGCCCTCCTCCTCGGAGTCGAGGTTGATCATGATGCGCGCGTCGATCTGCGACTTATCGAGGGTCTCGGCGCCCACCAGGCCGGACTCCTCGTCCGTGGTGAAGACGCACTCGAGAGCGGGGTGGGCCAGTGTGTCGTCGTCGAGCACGGTGAGCATGAGGGCCACGGCGATGCCGTTGTCGGCGCCCAGGGTGGTACCGTTGGCAGTGAGGACGCCGTCCTTCACGACCAGGTCGATGCCGTCCTTGGTGAAGTCGTGCTCGACCGTTCCCAGCTTGTCGCAGACCATGTCGATATGGCCCTGCAGCATCACGGCAGGGGCGGCCTCGGCACCAGCCGAAGCCGCCTTCTTGATGATCACGTTGTACACGTCATCCTGGTAGAACCACAGGCCGTGCTCCTTGGCAAACGCCACCAGATAGTCGCTGATGCCCTTCTCGTTGCCCGACTCGCGCGGGATCGCGCTGATCTCCTCGAAATAGTGGAACAGCTTGGCGGGCTCGTACCCGGTGATCTTGTACTCCATGGTGCCTCCTTGGCGCTTCCGGACGAATACTTGCATACCCTTCTATTTTCCCAGAGTTTGCGCAAACTAACCCGTACGAATATGCAAGCTGCATTCAGAAGGCAGGGAGCGGCTACCACATATGCCGAGGCCCCGTAGCGCTATACGATCTAGACGTCTACACGCCCTGCTTCTTCAGCAGGTCCGCCGCGGTGTCGCGACAATCCTTGGCGTTGATCGTCTGCGCGTCGTCGGCCTTCGACGCCTTGGTGAGCGCATCGATGCGCACCTGTTCGATCGCCTGCTTCCGTCCGGCCGCCCCGGGCTTCGACGCGATCGATGTCAGCAGGTCGTGCAAGGGCAACGGATGGTACGCGAGCTCGGCTGCGATGTGCTTCGCCAGCGCCAGCCATTCATCCGCCGGTGCGTTCATGCGCTCGAGCAGGTCGGCCTTCGCCCTGATGGCATCGTAGTTGGACGGCTGTGCCGCCAGGGCGGCGTCGACGGCCGCGCGCTTCGCCGCATCCTCCTGGTAGCTTTCGGCCACAAGGCGCGCGAGATAGCTGCGCTGGTACGCCTCCGTTTCGTTCAGGGCGCTTTGCGCGTAGAGCGTATAGGGCGCGGCGAACTCGGAGCCGGCATCCCTCCCCCATCCGCACAGCCAGTGCGCCACGCTGGGGCTCTTGCTCTTCGACCACCCCGTGACGGCGTTTTGGATGCGATAGGTAGCCACCTTCTTGCCGGTCGCCTTGTCTTGGCGCAGCTCGTAGGTCGCCGTCGCCGCGTGGCCGGGCTGTCCCATCACGTACGAGGGAACGCCCACCATACCGTTGAGGTTCGCAAAGGTCTTCGCCAGGGCGCCGCACACGCCGCCCTTCTCGAACACCATCCACAGGCGATGGTACGCGGTCTTGGTCGTCGTCGCCCCCGGTGCTGTCGAAACATCCCCGCATCCGATGTGGAAGGGGTCCCCCGGCTTGGCGTTGGGGAAGTTGGCGTCGTCATATACCAGGCGATACTTCTGCTTCCAGCCGCCCTCCCACCTCTTCGGCTCCTTACCGGGTCCGTCCGAGGGCTTGATCTCGGTCACCGGACCGCTGAAGAGCGCATCGTCGTAGAAGCGCGGATCGCTATATCCGCCGTCTTTCGTGAACCCGTTATCCACGCCGCCGTACCAGATATAGGAATACGCATCCAGGCGCTTGCCCTCCTTGTCGGCATCCGGATGGCGACTCAGCGTGTAGTTCGCCAGCCACGGCAGCTCGGCATCGGTGATCTGGTTTTCGAAGACGTAGCGCATGTTCTCCACGGGCAGCGCGTCGAACAGCTCCTTCTAGAACCGGTACCTCGGGTCGGACCGGAAGGTCTTGATGGTCTCGTAGCGCACCAACGGCTTCGACACGAATCCGGGATCTCCCGTCCAAAGGCGCGCCCGATCGGAGACGTCCATCGACGCCGAGACCATCATGCGCAGGTAGACATCGCCGTCGGCGGCCTTCAGGTCGTCGCCGTGCACCTCGCGGATTCGACGCAGCGTATCAAGGGATTTTAGATAGTCGTCGGCCGTAGGACCCGTCTTGGGGTTGGCCCATACGGCGCCGCCCGTGATGTAGTGGCGCAAGGCAGCATGGTCGTTGAGCAGCCATGAGACGAACTCGTTA
The DNA here is from genome assembly GCF_015554865.1 of Collinsella sp. D33t1_170424_A12. Taxonomy (NCBI): domain Bacteria; kingdom Bacillati; phylum Actinomycetota; class Coriobacteriia; order Coriobacteriales; family Coriobacteriaceae; genus Collinsella; species Collinsella sp. D33t1_170424_A12. The sequence goes on from NZ_JADNJJ010000029.1 coordinate 5,207, forward strand.
TGCGAGCGCGACGTAGCCGCATACTCCCAGAGCTTCGTTCCGCCGGCCCGCGCCACTAGTTCGCGTTGCAAGACGAGCAGCTCGGTTGCAGCCGGAAGCGTGCCGTCGGCCGCTGCGGCCGCCAGGTCTTTCGCGCTACCCGCCTGGCGGATCTGCTCATCATAGGGAGCAAGGGCGGCCATCAGGTCGTCGGGACGCGCCCCGGTTTGCTGTGCGGCGGCGGATTCGGCCGCCTGCGCGTACGCCAGAGCGGGCTGAAGCGCTACCGGCGCTGCGAGCGATGCGGCCAGCACGGCCGCAACCGCGAGCGCCGAACCGCGCGAGCAACGCGCGACGCACGGGAAGCTCGAGACGGACGATGTGTGAAAGGGGTCGAAACCCGCACCATGATGATTGGTTGTCATGGGTGTTCCTTCGAACGTATATCGACAGTCAGACACAACGCGCATTATGTGCGCACGAGTATACGTATCCCTAGTGTTGTTGTAGGTTGACTTTCCACACATCGTCCCTGTTCGTAAGGTACTGCGCCTTTTACACGGTGAAGGGTAGCTGGAACGCCGCGAACGGCAGGGAGCTCCGCGCGCCGATCGACCCGTCTCGCTCCGCGGGATTCATGCGTATGCCCCGGGACCGCTCCAGAGTCGTTAGGCGGTCCCGGGGCATACGTGTAAAGAACCAGGGACTATCAAAGCGCATGAAAAACCGGGCACCCGGAACCACATGTTCCCAGGTGCCCCGGATGCGGGCGAAAGAGAGGGTTGCCGCCAGGTACCCGACGGTTGAACCCGAATGCAGGATATCCCCCGCCCAGGGCGTTGCGGGCAGCAACGAATGCCGCGGGCGAACGGCCCGCGCCGAACGCGCGGCGCGCAGCCGGCGGTCGGCGGATGCGGGTACCCGAAGAGGCCTAGTACAGCTTGGCGCCGGCCGGGATGGAATCGTCCACGATCAGCACGTTCAGGCGCTCGGGCGTCTCGTCGCCCTCGGCCTCGGCATGCACGGCGGAGATGATCATGCCGCAGCTCGGGATGCCCATCATCTTGCGCGGAGGCAGGTTGGTGATGGCGATGAGGGTCTTGCCGATAAGATCCTCGGGCTCGTAATAATCGTGGATGCCGGAGAGGATCACGCGATCGGTGCCCGAACCGTCATCCAGCGTGAAGCTCAGCAGCTTCTTGGACTTGGGAACGGCGACGCAATCCTTGACCTTCACGGCGCGGAAGTCGCTCTTGGCGAAGGTCTCGAAATCGACGAAGTCCTCGAACAACGGCTCGATGACAACCTTGGAGTAATCGTTCGTGGGCTTCGCGGGCACGAGGAACGGGCTCGCGGACACACCGGCCTCGGCCATCTGGGCGGCCTTGGCGGCAGCGGCGCCGGACTTGGAGCCCTTCTCGGGCTTCATGTGCGGGAACAGCAGGACGTCGCGGATGGACGTGGAGTTGGTAAGCAGCATGACGACGCGGTCGATGCCGATGCCGATGCCGCCCGCGGGAGGCATACCGTACTCGAGCGCGCGCACGTAATCCTCGTCATACTCCATGGCCTCGTCGTCGCCGCCGGCCTTCTCCTCCATCTGGGCGGCGAAGCGCTCGGCCTGGTCGACGGGGTCGTTCAACTCGGAGAACGCGTTCGCGTACTCGTGCGCCGCGATGAACAGCTCGAAGCGGTGCGTGAGGCGCGGATCGTCCTCGTGGCGCTTCGCGAGCGGAGAGACCTCGACGGGATAGTCGACGACGAAGGTCGGGTTGATGAGGATCGCCTCGCCCAGCTCGTCGAAGAGCTCGGCGACCAGCTTGCCGGCGGTCCACTCGTCCTTGTACTCGATGTCGTGCTCGGCGCACGCGGCGCGGAGCTCCTCGATCGGCGTGTCGAGCGTGATCTCGCGGCCCAGGACCTCGGAGACGACGTCGGTCATGGGGCGGCTCGGCCAAGGCGAGAACAGGTCGATGGCCTGGCCCTGGTAGTCGATGACGCCCTCCAGACCGATGGCGCGCGCGGCAGCCTTGATGACGCCCTCGGCGAGCTCCTTCATGCCGTCGAGGTCGGAGTAGGCGCGATAGGCTTCCATGGTGGTGAACTCGGGGTTATGGGTGAGGTCCATGCCCTCGTTGCGGAAGATGCGGCCGATCTCGAACACCTTCTCGTAGCCGCCCACCAGCAGGCGCTTAAGGTGCAGCTCGGTGGCGATACGCAGGTAGTTCTCCTGGTTGAGCGCGTTGAAGTGCGTGATGAAGGGCTTGGCCGTCGCGCCGCCCTGGATGGACTGCAGGATGGGCGTCTCGACCTCCATGTAGCCGTCGTCCTCCATGAAGCGGCGGAAGGTCGAGATGATCAGGGAGCGCTTGCGGAAGGTCTCGCGGACATCCTCGTTCACGATGAGGTCGACATAGCGCTGGCGGTAACGGGTCTCCTTGTCGGACAGACCGTGGAACTTCTCGGGCAGCGGGCGCACGGCCTTGGAAAGCAGGCGCGCGGTGCGGGGCGCCACGGAGAGCTCGCCGCGCTTGGTGCGCACGACGACGCCGGTCGCCTGGACGATGTCACCGAGGTCGAGCGACTTCAGAACCTCCCAGGAGGCCTCCTCCACGTCGTTGACGCGGCAGAACAGCTGGATATCGGCGGAGGGATCGCGCAGGACGAGGAACATGATCTTACCCTGGCCGCGCTTGGCCACGATACGGCCGCCCACGGTCACGGTCTCGGAGCCCTCTTCCTCGTTGGCGAGGCCGGCGTAGCGCTCAAGCAGGTCGGCAGCGTGGTCGGTCACGTCCGAATGCTCGGGATACGGATTCTTGCCGGCAGCGTACAGCGAGGCGCGGTCGGCAAGACGACGGGCGCGCTCGTCGTTCAGGATGTTGGCGGCCTCGGTCTCGGCCGCCGCGGTCGTGGTGTTCTCGGCCATGGTTTCCCCTCTTCATACACGCGGCGCGCGACCGGTTTCCATGCGCGCCGCAAGGCGTAAACGAAAACCGCCCCCCAAGACCGTTGCCGGCCTTGAGGAGCGGATAAGCGCTAGGATTCTAGAGCGAACCCTAGCGCGAGATCTTGGTGATGGTGTAGACGCGACGCTTGCCCGACGGGGTGATCATCTCGACGGTCTCGCCCTCGGCGTGGCCGATGATGGCGCGGCCCACGGGGGACTCGTTGGAGATCTTGTGCTCGAGGGAGTTGGTCTCAGTGGTGCCGACGAGGGTGACCTCGGTTGCGACGCCGTCGCCGTCGACCAGCGAGACGGTGCAGCCGATGGAAACGGTCAGGCCGTACTCGCCGCTCTCGGCGTCCTTCGCGTTGGCGAGGATGGCCTGGATCTCGGCGATGCGGGCGGCGTTCTTAGCCTGCTCCTCCTTGGCGGCATCGTACTCGGCGTTCTCGGAAAGGTCGCCGAACGCGCGGGCCTCCTTGATATGCTCGACGATCTCGCGGCTCTTTTCGCCCTCGCGCCACTCGAGCTCCTCCATGAGCTTCTTGCGGCCCTCTGCGGTCAGTACGATCTGGCTAGCGTCCATTTAGGAAACTCCTTGCTCCGTCTATGCTCCCTGTTTTCAAACAGCAAAAGCGACCGGCACCCCTCGCGGGAAAGCCGGTCGCTGCTCTCCCTTGTTGAGAGAGGCTACTCAGCGTGCTGAGCTGCGTCCTCTTTCTTGGCCTTGGCCTCGGCGAGCTTGGCCTCGAGCTCGCGAATCTCGGCGTCGTCGGCATCCTCGTCGACCACGGTCTCGGACTCGACCTGCTCGGTCTTGTCGTCGCCCTCCATACCCTCGCGAATATTCTTCACGGTGGAGCCGAAGGCCTTGCCGAGCTTCGGAAGGTTCTTGGGTCCGAAGATAAGCAGGACCACAACCAGGATGACTACGAGCTCCATAGGACCAAGTCGCATGTTACTTCCTCCAACTAGTAAAGTCGATGCGATCCGCATCGACGTATCACCGCGAATGCGCGATCCGGCCCTTGTAGGCCGTGCCTTGTACAGCTCGGTTGAGTATACCGCGCACCCTGCAATCATGACAACACCGCCATAGCAAGCACGCGAGGACACCACGAACGTTAACGCTCGGTAAAGACTTTAAGGTACCTGCTCAACAGGAACAGCAAAGACGGCCGCTATTCCACAGGCCTCCGGCCCTGATCGGCATCCGCTCGATGTGCAGATTGTGGAGACGAGCCCCTGGTCCGCACGCCGCATGAAAAAAGCCAGGGTGAAAACCCTGGCTTCTTCAATGCAATGGTCGGGTTGACTGGATTTGAACCAGCGACCCCTGCGTCCCGAACGCAGTGCTCTACCAAACTGAGCCACAACCCGTTAGCTCGATTATAGTAACAGACAAATTTGGAAAAAGCTAGCCGACTGCAATAAATGGTCCAGATTTTTCCATCTTTGCCGCCTGGGCCCACCAGTGATGGTCATTGAGCGCCGCGAGCGCGATGCGCTCGGCCGCCATCTGCGTGTTGCATACGGCGAAAACGCACGACCCCGAACCGGCCACCTCGGCGACGCGCACGTCGGGCTGCTGGCGAATCCATGCAAGGACATCGGAGATCTCGGGCGAAAGCGCGCACGCGGCGGGGGCGAGGTTGTTCGTCACCTGTGCGAAGATGCCCGTTTCACGATGATCGCGCATCGCTTCGAGCATCGGCTCGAGGGGAGCGGGCTCGAGGGGAGCCTCATCGAACACGCGGTAGGCGTCAGCCGCGCTCACGCCGCCCGTATTGGGCTTGACCAGCGCCACGGCCGTACCCGTCAGCGGCCGGTACAGCTCCTCCATGACGTCGCCGCGGCCCGACAGGTACGCCGGCGGCCCATAGAGGAAGAACGCCACATCGGCCCCGATGGAACGCGCCACCGCGTCGATGCGGGGATCGGTGGGGTCGATTCCCCAGTAATGGCAGATACCCATGATGGTGGCCGCGGCGTCGGTCGAGGGACCGCCCAGGCCGGCGCGCACCGGGATGTGCTTATCGATGAGGATCGTGAATGCGGGGTCGCGGTCGAAGGCCTCGCCCATCGCCACCGCCGCCTTATACGCGCTGTTCTCCTCCATGGGGAAGTCTGCCTCGGGCACCATGCGAACGACGAGCTCGTCCGACGGAGCGATGGCGAGCGTATCCGACAAATCGATGGTGCTCATGACGGTATCCACGCGGTGGTAGCCATCCTCCCCCTTGCCGGGATGTACGCCCAGATACAGGTTGACCTTCGCGGGGGCCGTCACCAAAATGAACTGAGCCGGCATTAATGCTCCTCGAGCTGATTGCCGAGCGGCACGAAGATATGCTCGCCCGACTCGGGGTCGAACAGCTCGACCGTGCCCGTCAGCACATCGACGTACTGATAGGACTGGCGCGACTTGCGACCACGGCGCTCGTCGACCTCGACGATGAACACCGCGGGATGAACGGTCTTGATCGTGCCCATGCGCTCGACGACGCGGGTGCGCCCCATGTTCGCGCGAACGCGCACGCGCTCGCCTACCATGGTCTTCAGCTTATCCTGGATATCGTCCACGTGGTTAACTTCAAGCTCTTCCATCTACCGGCCTCCATAAGGGCAAAATACGCCCAAAATAGCTATAAACGCACATAGTATAGCAGCCGTGCCTATAAAATGCACATCGACGCAGGATGGCGCGGCTCTACACCGCGGATCCCGCGCCGATGACCAGGCGTATATTTGATTTGGAAAGCGGCGCGCAGGCAGCGCGCCCTACAGCTCGTCGGTATCCAAAACGATGGTGAAGGGCCCATCGTTCACCAGGTCAACCTGCATATCCGCGCCGAAACGACCGGTCGCCACATGCGGCACGTCCTCCCGCACGAGGGAGACGAAATACTCGTACAGCGCATTGGCCATATCGGGAGCTCCCGCAGCCGTGAACGAGGGCCTGCGACCGCGCCTGCAATCGGCATACAGCGTGAACTGCGAGACCACCAAAACCTCTCCGTCAACGTCGGCAAGTGCAAGATTGGTCTTCCCGTTCGCATCGTCGTTGATGCGCAGGCCGCGCAGCTTGCCCCATAGCTTATCCGCTTCCAGCTCGGTATCGGCCTGGCCTACGCCCAGCAACACCAGGTAGCCGCGGCCGATCTTGCCCGCCACCCCGCCGTCGATGGTCACGCTCGCGCTGTTCACGCGCTGGACGACCGCCCTCATGCGCCGCGCTCCACGAGCTGTGCCGCCAGGTCCTGCAGCGCATAGAAGCGATGGCTGATAGCGTTCTTCTCATCGGGGGTCAGCTCGGCCATCGTCTTGCCGGGCGTATCTGCAGGCAGGAACAGCGGATCGTAGCCAAAGCCATGGTCGCCGCGCCCCTCGTGCCCGATCGTCCCCTCGCAGGCGCCCGTTCCAGACAGAACCGTACCCGAGGGCTCCACCAGGGCGACCACGCTCATGAAGCGCGCGGTGCGGTCGGCGTCCGCCACCCCGTCCATCTTTACCAGCAATTTCTCGTTATTGGCGGCATCGTTGCCGTGCTCGCCCGCATAGCGGGCGGAATACACGCCGGGCTCACCGTCCAGCGCATCCACCACCAAACCGGAATCATCGGCGATCGCGGTGAAACCCGTCCGGGCAACCGCGGCCTCGGCTTTGATAAGCGCGTTCTCCAAAAACGTCGTCCCCGTTTCCTCGGGATCATCGAACGAGCCCAGCTGGCCCAGCGCCACGAAACGCGTGTCGGGCAGCACCTTCGACAGGATCGCCTCGATCTCGGTGAGCTTGTGCAGGTTGCCCGTCGCGACCACGATGGTGTTCGCGGGATCGAGCGTCGTGCTATCGATATGCTCCAACGCCATGGGAGCCCCTTTCATTCATGCGGCGCCATACGCCGCGCGTCCCGATATACCAGCTGCCGGCTAGTCGCGAAAACCCGTCACCTCGTTTTGCAGCGCCACCAGCTTCGCGATGCCCGCGTCGCCCAGGTCGAGCAGGCGATTCAGGCGCTGGCGATCGAACGGCGTCCGCTCGCCCGTACCCTGCAGCTCCACGATCTCGCCGGAATCGGTCGCCACCAGGTTCATATCGATCTCGGCGTTCGAATCCTCCGAATAATCGAGGTCGAGCAGCTCGCAGCCATCGACCACGCCCATCGACACCGCAGCCACCTGGCCGGTAATGGGCAGCCGCGCGATCTTGCCCGCCTCGACCCACGCCATGAGCGCATCGTGCATCGCCACCCAGGCACCGGTGATCGACGCGGTGCGCGTGCCGCCATCGGCCTGGATCACGTCGCAGTCCACCGTCACCGTGTACTCGCCCAGCGCCCGCAGGTTCACCACGGTGCGCAGGCTGCGGCCGATCAGGCGCTCGATTTCCATCGAGCGGCCCTTGCGCTTGCCCACCTCGCGATTCGTGCGGCGATTGGTCGACGCGGGGAGCATCGCGTACTCGGCGGTTACCCAGCCGCAGCGGCTCGCGCGGCGCCATGCGGGCAGGCCGTCCTCGATGGTTGCGGCGCACAGCACCTTCGTATCGCCGAACTCCACCACGCACGAGCCGAGCGCGTGCTTCAGGACATCGCGCTCGAGGCGCACGGTGCGCATCTGGTCGGCGGCACGGCCGCTTGCGCGGACGATCTCCATATGATCCATTCACGTATTCCTTTTCACGTAGAAGCGATGCGGGCGACCCGCGCCCGCATCGAAGCCCTATAGTTGTCAGCGCGCCCGGACGGTCAGGCTGTCCAGCTCGTCGAGCGAGATATGCTCGATGCTCTTGAGCGGCTGGCCGAAGATGAAGCTGCCCGCCGCCGCGAACTCCGCCAGGTTGTCCGAGGTCGTGGCGAAGCGGTGCTCGGGCACGGCGCCCTCCATGGCAAGCTGACCGCGCCGGCGAAGGATTTCGGTGAGCTCGAGCGTGGTCTCCTCCGCCGACGACACCACGCGTACCCGATCCCCCAGAGCGGCGCGAATCGGCCCCGCCAGCAACGGGAAATGCGTGCAGCCCAGCACGACGGTGTCGATCTCCTCGCGAGAAAGCGGCTCGACGACGCCCGCGACCCCGGCTCGAATCTCCGGCGTATCGAAGACGTCGGCGTGTTCGAGCCAGGTCTCGTGCACGTGCGCGCCCGTAGCAAGCTCGCGTTCCACGATCTCGACGAAACTCGACGCGGGGCAACCAAATACCTGAACGCCGGCATCAAGCGCGTGGATAGCCTTGGTATACGCACCCGACCCCACCGTGAGCTCGGTTGCAAGCACGCCTACGCGGCGCGACCGCGTGCTGTGGATGGCGGCGCGGGCACCCGGCGCGATCACCCCGATCACGGGCACATCCAGCATGGTCTGCACCGTCGAGAGCGCGGAGGCCGTCGCGGTGTTGCATGCGATCACCATGATCTTGACCGCGTGGGCTTCCAGCCAGCGTCCCGCCTGCGCCGTGAAGGAGCGCACCTCGTCCATCGTCCTGATGCCGTACGGGCAACGCTTCGTGTCGCCAACGTAATAGATCGATTCGTTTGGCAGCGCGCGGGCGATCGCCCGCGCAACCGTAAGTCCGCCCAAACCGGAATCGAACACGCCGATCGGCATGGCGTTGAGCGTGATATCCGGCACTTCCATGCTGTCCATCGAGTTCACCTTATGCGCGCGCAGCCAGCAGGGTGCGCATGGAGCTGATCCAGCCGTCCAGGATACGGCCGCGCGTCACGTACGCATGCTCGTGCGTCTCGAGGAACTCGGCGGCTCGCGGATCCTTCAAACCGTTCTCCACCAGGAAGAACAGCGACGTCGCGTCCGCCATCAGGAAGTCCGACGACGCATCGCCGATCGAGAGGGTCTCTGCCGGGTCGATACCGCGCAGCTCGCAGAAGCGCGCCACGGCGCGGCCCTTGTCGAGGCCCGCGGGCATCAGGTTGAAGGCGCGGCCGCGCACGCCCTCGGGAAGCTCGAGCGTCGTAGGAGCCGAGATGTAGTTGAGGTAGCCGTTGTCGCCCCAGCACAGCTGCGCGCCGGCGGCGTCGATGATGGCGCGCACCTCCTCGTCGGGAACCTCGCCGCGCATACCCACCGTGACCTCGCGGTGCTTGTAACCCGTCGACATGTCGTTATGGAACTCCAACATGCCGGGCCAGCGGCCCATGAACTCGTCGAGGACGCCCGTCTGCTCGATGACCTCGTGGGGCGTCAAGCCCGACTCCGGGTCGTAGGGCATATCGGCGGTGAAGTACTCCCACTCGTTCTTCTTGTGGTCGAGCATGAGCAGGCCGCCCATCTCGCCGATGTAGGAGTTCAGGCCCAGGAGGCGAACATCCTCGTGCAGCATGGACCTGTTGCGGCCCGAGCACGGAATCACCTCGACGCCGGCGCGCTTGAGCTCTACCAGGGTGGAAACGAAGTCGAGGCTATGGTTGCCCTCGTTGTCGAGCAAGACGCACGAGCCCGGCCCCAGCATGGTGCCATCAAGATCCGTGAACACGTAGCGCACACGGCTCAAACGCTCGGCCAGCTCCCCTTCGACGCGCTCGGGCAAAACGGTGTTCGGCATAATCGTCCCTCCAACCTCGTGCGCGCAGAGCGCGCCAACGTCAATGCTGTGGACTATCATACCCGCCCGCATGCGGCTCGGCGCGTACACATCGTTTTCACCCAGCCGAAACGCATAAAGCACGGGGCCAAACGCATCGCCCGGCCCCTTCGCTTACCTATTTGACCTCTTGCTCGAACACGCGCGCGAGCAACGAGGCGTCGCCCTCGTATGCATCGCGGCCATGGGCGCGAATCATATGGCGCTCATGGCCCTTGCCCGCCATCACGATCACCGCGGGGCCGGTACAGCCACGCACCGCCAGGCGCGCCGCGCGCTCGCGATCGGGCTCGATGACGATATCGGTCGCACCCGCTTCGCGCGCATAGCGCTCGATCGTGCGGCAGATCTCCACCACGTCCTCGGTGCCCGCATCGTCCTCGGTCGCGATGATGCGGTCGGCCAGCTCGCCCGCGGCGCGGCCCATGCCCTCGCGGCGGTCGCGCCCCTTGTCTCCGGTGGAACCAAAGACCACGCAGAGCTCGCGATCCGGATAGCTGCGACGCACGTTTTCGAGCAAGACGCGCAGGCTCACCTCGTTGTGGGCATAGTCCACGATGCCGGCGATATCGGGATCGGGCGAGTCGATGCGCTCCATGCGGCCGGGCACGCGGACGGCTGCCAGGCCCCGCTCGATGGCGCGAGCATCGACCCCCAGCGCCTCGGCGCACGCGATGGCACCGAGCGCGTTGGCGAGGTTGAACTCGGCGATGGTGGGCACGAGCACCTCGTAGGTACCGCGCGGCGCCACGACCGTCATCTTCGTGTCGTGCCCCTCCTGTCGCCAGGTGGAGGCGTAGATGTCGGCCGACTCGTCGCGCATGGAGCACGTGAGCACGCGCGGGCAGCACGACGCCGCTCGCAGGACCTCATCGGCAAAGTCCATATCGAGGTTGACCACCGCGGCATCGCACTGGGCGAACAAGGTGAGCTTGCTGGCAAAGTAGTCCTCGAAGGTAGGATGCTCGATGGGCGAGATGTGGTCCTCGCTGATGTTGGTGAACGCACCCACCGCGAAGCGCACGCCGGCCACGCGTCCGTACTTGAGCGCCTGGCTCGACGATTCCATCACCACGTCGGTAGCGCCCAGCGAGGCCGCGCTGGCCAGATAGAGATTGAGCTCGAGGGGCTCGGGAGACGTGAGCTGGGATGGGATGCGCTCGACGCCGTTGTCGATCAGGATGGTCGATATGATGGCCGCGGGGCCGTGCGCATCCAGGCGCGCCTGCTCGTCGAGAATCCCCTTGAGGTAGAACGCGCTGGTGGTCTTGCCCTTGGTACCGGTAAACGTGCTGATGCGCACGTTCTGGGACGGATTGCCGTACGCGCGCGACGCCAACGGCGCCAACGCGCGTCGGATATCGGATACGTGCAAGCAAGGCAAATCGATATCCTGGTAATGCTGCGTGGACACATATGCCACGGCGCCCGCCTCGGCGGCCTGGGCCAGATACTCGGGCTTGAACGCGGCCCCCTTGCAGATGAACAGGGTGCCCGGGACCACCGCGCGCGAATCATAGCTCACAAACGATATGGGCAGATCGGACAGCTCATCGAGATTGGCCGCACCAGCGATGCCGTCGAGCACGCCCGCGGCGTCGAGCGCGTCGATATACTCACCCAGCACACCGGGAACCTGCAGGGCCTCGGGGTCCAGCGAGGCATGGACAGACGTAGTCATAGCTCCTCCAAACGAAGCCGCACGAACATAAATCCGGTCGCTTGCACGACCGCGTCCCCTTTTCAGCTTATCGTTTCATCATAGATTGAACTTCTTCCAAATGCATCCTTGCCATACATGCACCTTTGCCACTATACTCAAACCCCACGGGCGATTGGCGCAACGGTTAGCGCAGGTGCTTTACACGCACAAGGCTGGGGGTTCGAATCCCTCATCGCCCACCAATGGTCTACGACGGCCCCGGCAACGGGGCCGTTTTCTTTTTCGGGCGCGGTGCGCGGGATTCGAACCCATGGGGGCGCGGAGCCGAGTGAACGCGCGAGCGTTCGCCGGCACAGCGCGAGGGCCGCGAGGGCCGAAGCGGGGCGCGCGCGGCGCGAGCCGCACGCGGAATCCCACCTCCCGAGGGCTGCCCCATCCCCTCACCCCCGAAGTGAGTGGTTTTCCGAGGGCCTCGGCGAACAGGCCGCACTCGAGCCCATCCCCTCACCCCCGAAGTGAGTGGATTTTTCCCAACCACGTTCAGAGACCTCCTGATTTGCCTGGAATCGACAATATTTCCCCAGTTGAGCACTTTACTGTATTGGAGTGTATATTGAGTGCCAGCAATATTCCACCCACTTCGGGGGTGACAGCCACGAAGCCCCCTCCTCTAGAGCGGGACTTCGATGATAAAAGGGCAGCCACCCGCGCCCTGAAGCGCAAAACGGCCCGGCAACCGCTGGGGCTGCCGGGCCGTGCGGCGCACGAAGTGATCGCGCGCATGCAATTCGAATCTTAGAACGTCACCGGGGTATCGGTATAGACGCACTCGAGCAGCTGCTCCATCTCCTCCTGCGTCGGGATACGCGGGTTGGAGCCGGTGCAGGCGTCCAGGATGGCGTTGGCGGCGACGTCGGCCTTCTTGGACTCGAACTCGTCGTAGTCGATGATGGACTCGTCGGCCTTCACGCCGTACTGACCGTAGTTCTTGATGCCCTGCGGGATGTCGAGGGCGTCGTTGAGGTCGCGGATCTTCTGGACCAGGGCCTCGACGAGCTCGTCCTCGGTCTCGCCGGTGAGGTGCAGGACGTCCTTGGCGATGAAGGCGTAACGGCTCTTGGCGCGGGCGTCGCGAGCGTTGAACTGGATGACCTTGCCGAGGTACATGGCGTTGGCGCAGCCGTGGATGATGTGGTCGCCGGTGAAGGCGGCGCCGGTCTTGTGCGCCATGGAGTGAACGATGCCGAGCAGGCCGCTCGAGAAGGCGATGCCGGCGATGCACTGGGCGTCGTGCATGTGGGCGCGGGCCTCATGGTCGCCCTGGTAGGACTTGGGCAGCCACTCGACGATCTCGCGGATGGCGTGCAGCGCGTTGCCGTCGGTGTACATGGAGCCGGCGGTGGAGACGTAGGCCTCGATGGCGTGGGTCAGCGCGTCCATACCGGTGTGGGCGCAGAGCTTGGCAGGCATGGTGTAGGTGAGCTCGGGGTCGACGATGGCGACGTCAGGGGTGATGTTGAAGTCGGCCAGCGGGTACTTGATGCCCTTCTCGTAGTCGGTGATGACGGAGAACGCGGTGACCTCGGTTGCGGTGCCGGAGGTCGAGGCGATCGCGCAGAAGTGGGCCTTGGTGCGGAGCTCCGGGAAGGAGAAGGGCACGACGGCCTGCTCGAAGGTCTCCTCGGGATACTCGTAGAACAGCCACATGGCCTTGGCGGCGTCGATGGGCGAGCCGCCGCCGATGCCGATGATCCAGTCGGGCTGGAAGGCCTCCATGGCCTTGGCGCCCTTCATGACCGTCTCGACGGACGGGTCGGACTCGACGCCCTCGAAGATCTCGACCTCGAAACCGGCCTCCTTAAGATCGGCCTCGACATCCTGCAGGAAGCCACCGCGACGCATGGAGCCGCCGCCGGTGACGATCATGGCACGGGAACCCTTGAGGTTCTTGACCTCGTGACGGGCGCCCTCGCCGAAATACAGATCGCGCGGATTAGTAAAACGTCCCATAGAATGCCTCCATTCTGCAGACCCCTCTCTCCAGGGCCCGCTATGCAACGGAGCACCCAAACGGCTCCGTTTGGACCATATGAGACCATGCACCCCTCTGTGCACAGGCTTGTGTTTAGTGTAGTCCTTTGGAACAATGATGGCGCTATAAATTCGGCAAAACCGTTCCGGACCACCCCGAACATGCCTCTTATTCCCCCACCACTCGCCACCGAGGTCGTCGACATGGCTCTTCATATAAAAACAGGTGACCGCATCCTCATCGCCCTGATCGCGCTGGGCGTCGCGGCGGGCGCGCTCTGGTTCGCGTTGGGCCGTGCGGACGACGGCGCGGACGCCGCGGGCGCGCTGGTGGTATGCCAGTCGAAAGACGGCTTCTACCGCTGCGACCCGCTTGATTCCTCGGTCTCCTACACCGTCGGGACGCCGGGAACGGGCCGTGGCGCCGACGCCGACGCGGGCGAAAACCGCATATCCATCCATGACGGCGCGGTGCGGGTCGAATCCGCAAACTGCGGCAACCAGGTATGCGTCCAGCACGACCCCGTCGACGCCCCCGGCGAGCAGATCGTCTGCCTCCCCCACGGCGTTGTCGTAGAGGTCGTGGCAAACGAGCAGGACGCGGCGCGGCTCTCGTAGACGCACGGGGCGCCCGCCCCGAAGCCCGAAGCCCGACGATCGCACCCGGCCCTCGGCGGCCACGCGATCCGGCCGGGCGGCCCCGCCCGCCGCACGGCTTGCGGCGCGCGAAGCCCGTCCTCCCCGTCATCTGCACGCGAAATGCCGGGCTTCGGTGCCACGCAGTTGTGACACGGATGTGCCCGCGAACATGGCGGCACCCCGCATATGCCGCCGAGCGGGTACACTAGTACCTTACGAAACAACCCTAGGGAAAGGAGGCGCCGTGGCGTTCGACCCCATACAAGAGGACTGCCTGCGCCTCATCTTGGAAGACATGCGCCGCAAGAACGTGTTTCCCCTGGAGGACGCCGCGTTCATCGAGCAGGGCATGGGCGCGTACCAGACGGACCCGTCGCAGCTCATCCACACCGACCGCGACCGTTCCTTCCACCTCACGGCGCGCGCAGCCGAGGTCATCGACTATCAGATCCCGTTCCTCACATCCGAGGAGGACGTCGTACGCCAGGAGGACCTCGCAGAAGGGTTCCTGCGCGAAGCCGTCGAGCTCGACCCGAAGAACTGGGATGCGGTGCGCATGCTCGCCGCGCTGGAATCGCCCAGCAACGACGCGTACGTGAGCTTCCTGCTCGACCATCGCAAGGAGGCGCTCGACGACCTGTCGGCCCTGGCCGGCTCGGCCGACGATCCATACACCCGCGAATTCGCCAGCGACCTGGGCACGCGCCCCTACCTGCGCTGGCTGTCCGCGCTGGCGGCCCAGGCACTCATCTCCGGCCAGTACCGCATGGCGTTCACCGTGGCCGAGCAATGCCTCGCGATCGCCCCGCATGACCCCGGCGACATCCGCCACACCGGCCTGCTCGCCCTCGCCAAGCTCGAGGCCACGCATGAGGAGCTCGCCGCCTACCGCAGCCGCCACACCCTCGCCTATGCCTCGACGCCCCTCCAGCCGCACCGCGCCGGACGCCCCGCCAAGCGCGCCGCCGACCCCTGGACGCTGCTCGCCGAGATGAGCGCCGCGTATCGCGCCTACGACTTCGACGGCGCCACCGAGACGCTCGCCGCCATCGTGCACGGCTTCCCCCATGCCGTGCAAGCGCTCTACTTCCAACCCGAATTCCCCGAAGGCGTGTTCGCCCGCGTCCACGTGGCCCCGGGGAGCGAGGACGAGCTGGTGCTCGCGCTCAGCGAGGCCACGCCCCTGCTGCAGGAAGGCATCGGATCTCCCGACAACGCCTGCTTCTCGAGCTGGATCGCCAACCACGACCTCGTCCGCGACGCGCTGGGATCCCACGCCGAGCCCTCACCCAGCGGACGCGGCGGCTCGCCCGAGGAGAGGAACTGATGGATCCCGCCATCTACGTATGCCGATACCTCGAGGCGTCGTACGCTGCCGCGCACCCCGATCTTACCGACGCCGCGCGCGAGCTCGTGCGCTCCGAGATCGAACGCAACCCCGAGGCCTATGCGCACGAACCGCATGCGCAAGCGCTCGTCTCGTACGCGCGCGTGCACGCCCGTATGATCGCCGAGCTCGCGCGCATGGAGGAACTTCCCGACGGCGAGTTCGAGCGGCAGCGCTCGCGGTTGTTCGACGAAACGCGCCTCGCGCTCTTCAAGATCATCGAAACCGACCGGTCGTGCATCGACGCGCGCCTACTCGACCTGCTGCTGGCCGATGTTCCACTCGATGACTGCCTGCGCGACCTGCTGGCGCTCGAGCGCGAGGCACGCGAGCAGATCTGCTGCGCGCACGATGATTTCGACCCCGAGGCACCGGGCCTGTGGCGCGGCGCGAACGAGGACGAGGCCGCGGCGAGGACGCTTGAAGACCCTCAGGTCATCGGATGGCTCCACTGCGTCGAGGCGCTCTCACAGGGCAGCCTTACCAGCGCGCGCTACCGTGCGGCGGGGACATACGCCCAACAGGTCCTTCGTGCCCGCGGCTACGCGAACCACGCCGAGGGCACGCTGTTCTTGGCGCTCGCGCGCCTCGAAGACGAAGACGCGTTCTTCGCCTGTTCCCGCGCGATCGGCGAGGCAGCGGAAGAATCGCCCTGGTACCTACTCGGACGCACGCTGCTGTTCTACAAGCTCGGCCGCCGCAAGAACGCCCGTCGGGCGCTGCGCGACTTCGCGGGCCGTTGCGAGGGCGGGGCGTTCTTCCTGCTCAACCCCACGTACCTCACACCCTACCTCCCGGTACGGCCCGAGGTCTCCGAGGCCTGGCGGCGCTCGCATCAGGCGGTCTGGGAAGCCGACGGCATCATCGCCGACACGCCCGATTTCGCCAATTGGGCCGCCACCGTCGAGGGCGTCGAGGCCGCCTCGGAAGACTTCGCCCGCCGCCGCGGCTTCTAGCAGCGGCTCCTCTCGAGCCGGTTGCGCACATCCTTGCAACCGGCTCGTCAAACGCCCCTGCAACCTGCAATATCTGCAAGACTCACGTCGCCTTTGGCGGCTCCACGCGCAAGAAGGGATCGCGCCTTGTCTGATTTCTCGCTCAAGCACACCGTCACCGTTCACTACACCGGCAGCTTCGACGATGGCGAGGTGTTCGACACCACGCAGGGCCGCACGCCGCTCACCTACGTCGAGGGCAACCACGAGGTCGTGCCCGGATTCGAGGCAGCCGTCCTCTCGATGGAGCCCGGCGAGAAGAAGCGCGTGCACCTGGAGCCCTGCGAGGCCTACGGCGAGCGCCGCATGGAGCTGCTCTACACCATGCCCACCGTCGAGATTCCCAACTACGACGACCTCGTTGTAGGCGAGATGATCTACCTCATGAACGACGAGGGCTACCAGCAGCTCGCGCGCGTGGTCAAAGTCGAGGACGACGGTATGACGATCTTCGACTTCAACCATCCCATGGCCGGCTGCGGACTCAACTTCGAGCTCGAACTGCTGTCGCGCGAGGACTACACGGAACCCATGGACGGAGGCGCCCATGCGTAAGGTGGAACGGGGCGTCGCCTGCGCCGGCTGCCCGCATCGAGCAGCATATATCGCCTGTAAGGAAGCCCTGGGGCGCGGTGCAGGGCGCGTGATCTGCGGAGACGCGGGCTGCACGGCGGTGGGGCCGATGCATCCCGCCGCCACCACCTGCCCGGGCGGCGAGGACGCGCTCCTCGAGCGCTATCGCGCGGCCGTCCCCGCCGGCGGCACCGCAGAGGAGCCCGCGGTCGAAGCCTGCGTGCACTTCGTCCGCGATACGCAGCTCGCCGAGGCCGCAGACGACGGCCCGCTGGGGAGCCTGGCCGCTGAAGGCACGGCAACCGTTCTAGCCGTCATGGCCTCGAGCAGGTCATTCCTTACTCGCGAGTCACTGGAACGGCTTGCAGGGCGCGCTACGGCACTGGGCGCGACGAGCGTAGCCGTAGTCGACCCGCTGGACACCGTTGCCGCTGCGAACACGATGAGCGAGGCGCTGGACGCGCCGGGCGTGCGCGCCGTGATCTTCGCCTCGCCGTGCGCGCAACTGGTCGGTCGCGATGCGCCCGCACCGGTAGACATCGACCGCTACGCCTGCGTGGGCTGCCACCGGTGCAAGCAGATCACGGGATGTCCCGCGCTCGTCTTCGCTCCCCCCGCCTACCGCGTGGACGCCGATGCCTGCTCGGGCTGCGACCTGTGCTGCGCGTACTGCCGCACGCACGTGATCTACTCCCCGCGCACGCGCTACACGGCCCAGCAGCGCTCGGCGGAGCGCTACGATGCCGCACGCGGCTAGCGCGTTCGAATTGGACGCGAGCCGACTGTTCCATGGCCGTTTTGTACGGCTCCGGCGCAACGGTAGCGAATACCCAGCTTTTTTCAAAAAGAAAGCCGCAGGTGCAGCACCTGCGGCTTTCTTGATTATTGCGAAGCCCCGCGAAAGGTCGTACAAAACCCTCGTTTTGCAGGCATCAGGCTCGGTGAGCGCGTACGATTGCGCGTCGACGCTACAAGGCGCGCTTACGGCCGGGCAGCGCGCGCCCGTGCAACCGTACAGCCGATGCGAGCGCCCACCACAAGCTTTACGAGGTCGGGCACTACGAACGGAACGACGGCGAGCATCAGCGCCGAGGCGG
>NZ_JADNJJ010000030.1:0-3266 GCF_015554865.1 Collinsella sp. D33t1_170424_A12
TCGGCCATCGAGCCCGACCACGTGGCGCGCTCCTGCACGCCGTTGCCCACGTAGGCGGTCTGGATGCCGCAGGCGGGGGCGGGGAAGTCGCGCTTGGGATCGTTGCCCACCATGAGCACCTCGTGGGGTTCGAGTCCGAGGGCGGCCAGGCTCTCGAGGTAGTAGGCGGCGCTGGGCTTGCAGTGGCGGGAGTTCTCCATGGTGGTGACGAGCTCGAACGGCATGTCGAGCATATCGCCCCAGCCCATGCGGCAGCGTATGCAGTCCTCGCTGAAGCTGGGGTTGGTGAGCAGGGCCGTGCGCAGGCCGCGCGAGGCCACCGCGTCGACGGCTTCGCGGGCGCCGGGGCGCGGGCGCGCATGGATGATGGCGTCGTTCCTGTTGGGGAGCACCTCGCGCTCGTAATACTCGAACGCGTCGCGGACCACGGGGTCGTTCATGGGAACGCCGCATCGGCGCATGATGAAATCGTCGAAGAACTCGCGGTTGGAAAGGTCTTGGTCGGTGCGCTCGGGGTTGTTGATCTCGAGCATGGCCGAGCCGTAGAGCGCGAACATCGACAGCGCGTTCTTGCGTCCGATCTGCGCGAGCATGGACGATTCGTCCCTGGCGAGAACGGCGATGAAAGCGCTCAGGTTCAGGCTGAGCAGCGTGTCGTCCATGTCGAATACCACGGCCTTGAGCATAGCGCCTCCTCTAACGGTCAATCTGTTAACTATAGCACGAGCCCGGGCGGCTCCGGGGAGGGCGGCGGGGCCTTACCGTCCCATGATGATCGTCAAGGTGTTCTTATGGACCAGCTGCGTAAAACTTGGGTCTGACGCTTGAAAATAGTCGGGATTACTCGTACTCTAGATGAACGTGAATGCAAACGCTTCACATCCGTATCTGTCGGCCCCCGAGTATGTTCCAAACAGTGAGCAAATGCGCCCGGGTAGTTTACCCAATGCAGGCGTTCATCTGCAGGTCTAGCAAATCGGGGCCCCGTAGTTCGAAAGGGGTCCACCTTTGAGTGAGATTCAGAACTCGTCCATCTTCTCCCTCGACGATGTAAACGAAGAGGAGATGAACAGCCTTATCGACGGTAGCATCACCGATTTCGATGAGGGCGATCTCGTAAGCGGCACTGTCGTGAAGATCGAGCGCGACGAGGTGCTCGTTGACATCGGATTCAAGTCCGAGGGCGTTATCCCCGTGCGCGAGCTCTCCATCCGCAAGGACGCTAACCCTGCAGACATCGTCGCTATCGGCGATCCCATCGAGGCCCTCGTTCTCCAGAAGGAGGACAAGGACGGTCGTCTGGTCCTCTCCAAGAAGCGTGCCGAGTACGAGCGTGCTTGGAACCGCATCGAGGAGAAGTTCAACGCCGGCGAGAACGTCGAGGGCGAGGTTATCGAGGTCGTCAAGGGCGGTCTTATCCTCGACATCGGCCTGCGCGGCTTCCTGCCCGCCTCCCTCGTTGACCTTCGCCGCGTGAAGGACCTCACCTCCTACATGGGCACCTCCATCGAGGCCCGCGTCATCGAGATGGACCGCAACCGCAACAACGTCGTTCTGTCCCGTCGCGTCGTGCTCGAGGAGTCCCGCAAGGCCGAGCGCTCCGAGATCCTCTCCAAGCTCAAGAGCGGCATGCGTCTCAAGGGCACCGTTTCCTCCATCGTGGACTTCGGCGCCTTCGTGGATCTGGGCGGCATCGACGGCCTCATCCACATCTCCGAGCTCTCCTGGAACCACGTCAACCACCCCTCCGAGGTCGTCAAGGTCGGCCAGGAGGTCGAGGTCGAGGTTCTGGATGTCGACCTCAACCGCGAGCGCATCTCCCTCGGTCTCAAGCAGACCACCGAGGATCCGTGGCGTGCTCTCGTTAAGAAGTACCCCGTGGGCGCTATCGTCGAGGGCTCCGTTACCAAGCTCGTTCCCTTCGGCGCCTTCGTCGACCTGGGCGACGGCATCGAGGGCCTCGTTCACATCTCCGAGATGGCGAACAAGCACGTCGACCAGCCCAGCCAGGTTACCCACGTGGGCGACACCGTCCAGGTGAAGGTCATGGAGATCGACCTCGACCGTCGTCGCATCTCCCTGTCCATGAAGTCCGCCGCCGAGACCCTCGGCGTCGAGATCGAGGTTGCCCCGCTGCCCTCCGAGAAGAAGGACGACGAGGCCGAGGCTGCTGACGCTGAGTAGCGTTCAAGCATCTTTTCTCACACATTACGCGCGCAAGGCCCCTGGGTTCGCCCGGGGGCTTTTTCTTGTGCGGAAGCGCCGGTTTGAAGGAACGGGCCCGGTCGGTGGTTGGGGCGTGCCGTGCTGGGTAGAATGGGCAAACGTGCTGCGCGCAATGGTTGGCGCAGCGTGGTGAAAGGGGTTTCGATGCCAGTTTCGAACGGCGCGCCCGAGCGCATGCGCCCGTTGTCCGATTATCCGGTGGTGCTCTTCGATTTCGATGGCACCGTTGCCAACACCCAACCGGCTATCTATCGCGTCGCATCAACGGTGCTTCGCAATCATGGATACGACCACGACGACGCCTCGCTGCGTTTGATGATCGGCCCGCCGCTGGAGGAGGGCTTCACGCTGGTGAGCGGCATGGATGCCGCCGAGGCGCGCGCGTGCGCCGATGAGTATCGCGCCATCTTCCACGACACCGTGACGCCCGATGAATTTCCGCTGATGCCGGGGATGAACGAGTTGCTCGACGGCTTGGTGGCGGCGGGCAAGCGCCTTGCCGTGGCTACATCGCGTATGGAGGATTCGGCGCGCGCCATGGCCCGCGTCTTGGGGCTCACCCAGTTCGAGGTGATTGCGGGGCGCGTGCACGGCGTTCGCTATTCAAAGGCCGAGTCTATCGAGGCGGCCATCATGGCGATGCGCGTCTCGGCGCACGATACGCTCATGGTGGGCGACCGCATGCACGACGTTATCGGTGCGGCCGAGTGGGAGATCCCCTGCGTTGGGCTGTATTCCGGCGCGGCGCATCCCGGTGAGCTCGAGGACGCCGGAGCCGTTGCGACCTGCCATAGCGTTGCCGGGCTTTCCGAGCTGCTGGGATTGTAAGATAGAGCGGATTTCCCTTTGAACCGCTTGAAAGCGAGGTTTGGATGAATGCAGATTTGAAGCGCCGCATCGATGCGTACGTCGATGAGGTGTGGGAGGACGTTGTTGCCGATATCGCTCACCTGGTGAGCTTCCCGTCGCTTGCAAACGCCGATGCGGCCCGCCCGGGCGCTCCCTTCGGCGCGCCCGTTCGCGGTGCCCTGGATGCCGCG
>NZ_JADNJJ010000031.1:0-1026 GCF_015554865.1 Collinsella sp. D33t1_170424_A12
CCCGTCGACATGAGCGAGGCAGAGGCGCGCGCGTTGGCCCGCAAGAACGGCTTCGAGCTCGTCGAGCTGCTCCAGGGGGCGCGTCCCGGGGAGCAGCTCCTTGTCGTCCGCGGCGTGAGCTGCGGCAGGCAGACGGTGGAGCGCGTGGGCGACGTCGGCTTCGGTTGCACCTGCGCGAAGTTGAAGAAATAGATGGTGCAGAGCCGCTCTGACAGGGAGTGCTCAACATTGATGGGGTTTTGGGGACATTCGCTATCGGTGCGCAACTGCTCGAACGCGTCGCATTACGACTCCAACGGCATCGACCTTCAGGCGTTCAGCCTCATATCGAAGATCGCGTACCACATTCAGGCGGACGGAGCATTCCCCGAAAAAGCTTGCTATGCGAAGTGACGCTGACTTATTCGATGACTATCATGGTTTTACTCGGGTCAAGTTAGGAGGATTTGATGGCAAAGTGTGATAGGTGCGGAAACGATTTCGACAGGGATGAAGCTGAATATCAGTTCATCAACGAATATCCTGGGTTGAATTTTGATAATCTCGAAGGGGATATCTGCTTCGAATGCGCGCGCGAAGCGATGGAAGCAGAGGACTCCGGAATCTATTTCGAAACCTGCGAAGAATGCGGAACTCGCTTTGACTTCATCGAGAACCGTGCAAGTCTGGCGTATGATGATCCATCCAGCCTTGATGCGGACCTTCAATTTGTTTGGAATAGGGTGGGCAAAATTCTCTGCGCAGATTGCGCTAGAGATCATTTGGATGAAGTCTATTGATAACACCGAGGAAAGGGCTAGCGTAAGTTGGCTCTTTCGTTCCCTTCGGCTCTTCGGCCCGTGCTTCCGGCGCAGCCATGAGTTTTGCTGTCGAAGATTATCGTGCTCCCATCGCACTCACCCCGCACAGCGAGATCCTTCGCTCCTTGCTTGTGGGGGCAAACGTGGCACTAGCTGTTGTGTGCCGATAGGTTGTTTACGCCGTAGACTCGCGACATGGGCGGCAGGCCCCCGCACGCGCTGTGCG
>NZ_JADNJJ010000032.1:0-10066 GCF_015554865.1 Collinsella sp. D33t1_170424_A12
CCCGTCGACATGAGCGAGGCAGAGGCGCGCGCGTTGGCCCGCAAGAACGGCTTCGAGCTCGTCGAGCTGCTCCAGGGAGCGCGTCCTGGGGAGCAGCTCCTCGTTGTCCACTGCGCGAGCTGCGGCAGGCAGTCGGTGGAGCGCGTGGGCGACGTCAGCTTCGGCTGCACCTGCGCGAAGTCGAAGAAATAGATGGTGCGGAGCCGCTCTGACAGGGAGTGCTCAATATGGATGGGGTTTTGGAGGCGTCGCCATATTGATAGAATCGTTCAGCTGATTGATGCCAGGCGTATAACAGAGAAGATACTCATGAGCGGCGCTAATTCTTTTTCGGGCATCGAGAGACGTTCGTTTCTGCAAAATATAAGCCCCCACAGCGTTCTTGATTCCAAAGACTTGTGATATCAAAATCCGTTGCTACACCAATCGGGCGTAGTCCTGCCTCTGGTGAAACACGTGGGCGATGACGACCGCATCGCCCTCAAAGTAGTGCAGCATGATGTAGGAGTTGACGCGGCAGGCGTGGTAACCCAGCTTCGCGACCTCCGGCAACTTGCATAGCCCGTAGTCGATAACGCCGCTTGCGAGCAGCTCGAGCTGGTGCCTGTAGTCCTCAATGAAATGGCGGGCGGGTTGCGCGCCGAATCCGCTGAGATATTCGACGATGTCCTCGACCTCGAGCTCCGCCGTCGGGAGAATCTTGACGTCATAGGCCATACTTTTCCTCGATCGACGCGAGGGATTCGAAGGCGTCTTTGGCGAGACCGTCGTTGCGCTCTCGTTCCGCCAGGGCGATGCGTCCCATCAGGCGCGCGCGGGCAAGCTCGGCCTCCATGCGATCGTAATCCTCGGAACGCATCACGACGAATTTACTGTATCCGTTTTTAGTGACCGTAACCGGACCGGCAGAAGACTCAACCAGCTCGGCGAAGCGAGAGGTGTCGCGCATATCTTTCACGGGAACGCAGACTGGCATAAGGACCTCCTTGCATAATTGTGTACATAATTATAGCAAGTAACCTGCGCTTTGCAGGCCGACTGTCCGGGCTTTGCGTTTTCAGGATAACTCCGCCATAGGCAAAATGGCTGATTCGCAGGCTTCCTTTGGCTCTCCAACAAGATCAAGAAAACCAACGGCAGCGGGCTACGAGCGGATTTACGAATACAATGGCGAGCGTCTCCTTCTTACGGGGATAGGCCTAAACGGTTTCATGGTGAGCGCCTATCCATTAAAGAATAGGAAGGCGCAATGATGAAGACCCTCAAGATTTCACTCGACTTCCTTGCCGGTCCATTGTGGAAGGACGAATTCATCGACGGTGAAACCTGCACCGGCATTCCCGCAATCGACAACGACGAGGCCCTGCAAGCCCTCAATGACCAAATTTGCGAACTGTACTCGTCTTACTACGAGTTCGACTCGCACGACCAGGCCTGCTGGTTCAACGAGGAGCAAGAGAGGGTCGACAAGCCCCTCATGCTCGAGCTCCTGGGCAGGCTCAACGCCCGCATCGCGGAGCTGAACGACGGCTCCTTCGTCGTGGACGACCAGGAGACGCCGCGCGTCGAGGCTCTGTAGCGAGCAAGCTGCTCGAACGTCGGCAAGGGCCGTTCTCGCCGCGGGGCGCTTCATGGAGGCGACGGGTTTGCCGCAATAGCCGCAGCTGGCAAAGCCATCGGGCTTATCGGGGCGGGACCGCGAGAGCGGTTCTGGGTTATAGGACAGAATCTGGACATAATCAGGACATGTCCTGATTATGTCCAGATTACGGGTGATTCTCATTGACGGCGATGGCTGCGTCGCACTCTTCGCCTATGAATGCGAGAGCTGGAATCGAAAAGACGACGCCCCCAGGCTCCACGGTGAGATCTGCATTGAGTTCGATCCCATCGCCGTGTGCCCACAATGGCGTTGCGAAAACACCTGCTCGTAGGCATGATTCGGCAAAGCTAGGCGCGCTCGGGGCCAGCCGGTCGCCGCTGCAGAACTATGTCCGCAGAGGTGCTTCAATTGTCCTATCAACATGGAGGCCCGGTTGGCAGTCCAAGGGCCGCATCTAGGGAAGGACGGTTGGTTTATATGTCCGAGAATCTCGCAGTCGTCAAGGTGAGCGCAACGGCGGAAGACAAGGTCGATCCCGACCTCGCGGTTTTCACCCTGCGCTTTGGTAAGAAGTGCGAGACCCAGCAGGCGTGCGCCGATGATTTCGCTGCGGAGCAAGATCGCGTGATCCGTGCGCTCGAGCCCTTCGGCATTGCAGATGACCTGGGGTTCGATGGGTATTCGTCCTACCTGTGTACCTCTGGTCGTCGCGCTGTCGCCACGGGTTATGAGTACTATTGCTCCGCGACGCTCAAGGTCGAGCGGGAGGGCCGTGATATCGCGGCCATCTGGGCGGCGCTCGCAGGCCGAGTCTCGACGGCTCGCGTGAACCTGCATTTCGGGCTTAGCGACGAAGACACCGAGGAGCGGGGTCTGATAGGCACCGCGGTCGCAAAGGCCCGGTTGAGCGCCGAGGCGCTTGCGGCGGCGGCTGGGATGGAGCTCGCCGGCGTAAAGGAGATTCGTTACAACCGTAGCGGGGATTCCTGCTTCTGGGGTGCCGTCTGTGCCGACGGCTGCGCGGCCCCGAACGGCGCAGCAAGCTCCATGCCGGACCTCCATCCCGAGCCGATTGATGTTGCATGCAGCGTGGATGTGGATTGGTGGCTCAAGCCCTCGGCATGATTAATTGTGCAATAGCTACTGCATAATTTGTTCGGCGCGTTGTCGCTCAGCATCGGCTAGCTGGCTCCATGCTCTTAAATCGACTCGCATAATTCTGCGAACTGCATGAATCGCAAAATTATGCTAAGTAGGCTAGTGGTAAAATATTGCGACAACGCGCGAATGGAGGCTGGCAGCTATGGTTGACGCATTGGAGATCGGTTATGCGATAAAGCAGCGACGTGCCGAGCTCGGGCTCACGCAGGCGCAGCTGGCGGAAAGATCCGGGGTTTCAAAGCGCTGCCTGTGGTCGATGGAGCTGGGCCAGAGCTCGGGTGTGCAGCTGGATAAGCTCACTGCGGTGCTGACCGCCTTGGAGCTTGAATTGACGCTGGGCCCTGCTGACAAGAACCGAGAGGATGCCGCGAAGCGGACCTCGGATATCCCCGCAGGTCTGGACGAGTTGTTCCGACCCCAAGAGGGCGCTTTGGAGGCGCTGCGTATCTTGACGGGAGGCAAACATGGCGAGTAAGGACCTGGACGTCTATATCGCGGGCGATCACGCCGGAACACTATCTCAAGGCGAATCCGGCTCCCTTACATTTGAATACGGCAGCACCTACCGTGGTGTTCCGCTCTCCTTGTCGATGCCGCGTTCGACGCGAGCATATCATGATCGCGTTGTCCGTCCATATCTTTGGGGGCTCTTGCCCGAGGACCCTGATGCGCTGAAGGGCATATCAAGGTCGACGGGGGTGTCGCCGAGTAACCCGTTCGCGCTGTTGGCGGTCATCGGGAGAGACTGCGCTGGCGCCGTTCAATTCTGTGCGCCGGGCTCGTATCCAAGTCGCGGGTCCAATCTCGTGCCAATCACGGAGGCACAAATTGCCGAGCGACTTTCCGAAGGCCGGGCGGGCGGCAGGGGCTGGCTGGCCGAAAACGAGCGTTGGAGCCTGGCGGGTCAGCAGAGTAAATTTGCACTTAGAAAAGACGGCGGTCGCTGGTTCTCCTGTGAAGGTGATGCCCCTACAACGCACATGCTGAAAAGCGGCGTGAGAGGCTTGGAGCACCAGGCACTCAATGAATATGTTTGCATGCGCCTGGCCGCCTTGTGCGGAATTCGTTCTGCGCACGTGTCTTATCGAGAATTTGAGGGTGCTCATGGGCTTGAGCCAGCAATAGTGATCGAACGTTATGACAGGAAATGGGATAACGGGAAAGTCACACGTTTGCATCAGGAAGATTTCTGTCAGGCGCTTGGTTGCCTTCCGGAGAAGAAGTACGCAGCCGACGGTGGGCCGGGTGTGAAGGAAATCGTCGGGGTGCTTAAGCGTGCCGCGCAATCTCAGATAAATGTCGTCGAGTTTCTTCAGATGCTCTTCTTCAACTATCTCATTGCTGGAACCGACGCGCATGCAAAGAACTATTCGGTAATGTTGGCTCCGGGGGCTGTGTGTCGTCTGGCACCGCTATACGATGTCGCTTCTATGGCTCCTTACGTTGACGAACGGGTGTGGGAGCATAAACCAGCCAAGCTCGCCATGTCCATTGGTGGCGAGAATCGTGTCGGGCATGTTAGTGTCCGAAGCGTGCAGAAGATGGTCGACCAGTGCGGCCTGGAAGAGCTTGGCATTACCGTCGAGGGATGCGTGGCTCTTGCAATCGAGTTGGCGAACAAAATACCGGGGAATATCGCCGCGGTGTTCGATGGGCTTGAAAAGACGGAAGTAGGCCAGCCCGCGCGTGAGTTGAGGAGCCATATGGAGAAGTCGATTGTCAGGTTATGCGAGAAGTCGATCGCGCACCTCGAGTTCGATGGCTAAAGCCACAGAGGTCAGCCGATCGTCGCCGTCGCTGTTTGTCTTCACACGGTGCTTTTCGCGTGATCCGCGCGCTCAAGCCCTTCGGCATAATCAATTTTGCAACAGCTGCTGCAAAATTCGCTCGGCGCGTCGTCGCTCGTGATTGACCAGCGGTCCCTTCGCCGTGGACGACCAAGAGACGCCGCGCGTCGAGGCCTTGTAACGAGCGGGTAAGTCGGAGTGAAGATGGTTGGAGGCGAGCGTCAACGCCGCGGACGGTACCTGGACGCGCTGGTTTCTCAGCTGTATACTCGTACGTAGTATTTCCGTACACAAGCTACTCCGCAAGAGGAGGACGACATGGCAGCGCTTGCTTTGGAAAAGCCCTGCAGGATGGACCTGAGGCTCACTGGCGCGCAAAGGGCCAGCTACGAGGAGGCGGCGGCGCTCAAGGGCCAGACGCTCACGCAGTGGTCGACCTCCAAGCTCGATGAGGCGGCGGCGGCAGATATAGAGGCTGCGCGCCTCACCAGGCTCACGGGGCCCGCATTCGAGGAGTTCTGCGCGATGCTGGACGCCCCGCTACCGGAGTCGACCCGCGAGCTTCTTGTCCGTGAGGAGATCTGGGTATGACGGCTGGGTTCTCCCGGCCGGTCCAGCTTTCGGCTGGGGAGCGCATAGAGGGTTTCCATTGCGGCGTTGAAATCGTTGGCTCGTGGGCTGCGCGCCATGCCGCCACCGCCCGTGCCCGTGGCACGGCCGTCATCTATGTGTCGCGCTGCGCCGGGCGCGTAGCGGGCTTCTATACACTGAGCACGCATTCCGTCGTGCGATCCGATGTTGGCGGCGGATGGCTCACCCGTAACGCTCCCTCCCAGGTCCCTGCTGTGTTCCTTGGGATGCTCGGCGTGGATGACGATTTCAAGGGGATGGGCCTTGGCGCCGCTCTGCTGCGCGATGCGATCATCAATGCCTCCAAGGTCGCGGCTATCGCCGGTGCACGGGCGCTCGTGGTCGATCCCGTGGATGATTCGGCCGCGGCGTTCTATGCCCGTTTCGGCTTCAGGCGCATAGGAGATTCGGGTCGTATGGCCATCAGACTGTAGATGGACGACGGGCTTGCCTTCTCGGAGGTGAGCGCATTCGCATATATGGGTGAGGTTCGCTCTCGGTGCGCAGTCGCTCCAACGCGTCACGTCTGCGCCTGGTCCAACCCTTTGTGGAAGGCCCGCGCTTTCTCACGAAGATCGCTGTGGTTGAAGACGATGCGGTATCGGTAGCCAGTTTCATCAGCCGCGTGCTGAAGGCTGCTCCTACACCTCATCCAACAGCACCGCGGCCTCGATCCCGCGTTCTCCGTCCTTTTGGAATGCCAGCGGGAGCACGTCGCCCGCATGGACGCCCAGGTCCTGCTCGGGTTCGTTGAGCAGCGTTCCTAAGATCGTGCCATCCCGCAGGTCGCACAGCCGCAGCCAGACCAGCTCCGGTTTGGCGGGCCCGCTTGGTAGTAACAGCACCTGCACGTCGTCTGGGAACAGGGGATGGCGGATGGGGTCGAGGAACTCCGTGTCGCGCAGTTCGAGCACCGCCGGATTCTTGGGCGCATAAACCTCGTCCGCCTCGTACGTGAACCGCTCGAACGCATGCGGGTCTATGCCCGTGGGGCACCATATTGCCTGGGTGAGCGCCCCGGCCCTGATAATCGCGAACAGGCTCTCATCACGCTCGTGGGTCACCCAGCTCGCCCCGTCGATCGCCGCGGGGCAGATGTAGCGAAAGCTCAGGCCACATTGACAGTCGATATAGGGCCAGGCCAGGATGCCGGCTTCCACTTCCTCGGGAACCGCCTTGAGCCATGTGCCGTCGTCGTCTGGACCCGGGGCCAAGAACACCACGTTGTCCATGAGTGCGCGAAAGCTCGTTTCGCCTACGAGCCACACGGCTTCGGCCGGCATGGGGTCGGGGGCATACAGCTCGCCTGCGGGGCCGAGTCCCACTGGATCCGCGCATCGCTCGAGCCATTGGCTGGTGGCGAGCTCGGGGATAGGCTCCTGCTGGCATCGCGCCCGGAAGCGCGCACGGATGTCCTCCACGTTGAGCCCGGGCATGTCGAACTCCGCATGCTCGAAGAGGCGCCAGCGCTCGTCGTCCAGCAGATGCAACAACGTAATCTGCGCTTTGCCTTCGTATTCGTACACGTCGACCACCTTGAAGCGCGATTCCGGCAGGGCGACGTGCAGGCCCCAGTTTGTGTCGTGCTCGTATTCGGTAAGGTCGTGCATGTGGTTGGAAAGGATGGCGAAACGGTGCGTTGCGATCATGCCGCCCACGCGGCAGGAGGCATCGACGGGCGCTTTGTCGCGGATAACGAGCCCGGGCGCGTAGAGCTCGGCGACACGAGGATCGAGGTCGACGTCTCGCACATAGGTGGTGAGTCCGGGCAGCATATCGTTCAACGCGCCCTCGAGCTCTTCGACGCCGACGCCGAGCGTTCCCCTGGTCTCTTTGTCTAAATTGGTTTCCATGGCTGCTCCTCGCGTCTAGAAGTTGTCAAGGGTGGTATTCCCAGCGTCTTGGGGAAGGAAGTTCGCCTGCAGTTGATCTTCATCTACCTTCCCTTCTCGACGTTGGGTCCGTGCAGGATGTTCGTATGCTTGGCGACCATGTTATCCTCCCCGGTCGCATGTGTGCGTACTGCAAGATGGACATGAAGCGGCAGGTGGAGAAGGATTCTGGAAGCGCTCGCCGAGTCGCCTTTGCAATATCCTGCGAACGCTTGAATCACAAAAGCTGCGACAGGGTGCGGGATGGGTTCACTTCGGTGCATCTGGCGGGCGGGCGCCATTCGAAGGGGCTTTCGCGTTTCCCGTCCCTAACGGAGATTGGAGGAGCGTCGACGCGCTCATGCCCTCTATGCGCCCTTTAGGGCGTTCGTTCGGTTTTATGAGGTGCTGCTCGAAATATAATGACTGGATTCGTGCATTCGAGAAAGGATGGGTATGCCGATGAGGAGATGTGACAACGGGCTTACCAAGGACAGGGCGCGGCGGGCCGCCGCCTTCGTGCTCTGCGCGGGGCTGGTGGCCGCTGCCCCCGCGGCGGCGCACGCGCTGGAGAGCGTGCCCGCGAGTGCGCAGGGGCGGTCGGCCTCGGCGGCGCAGGGCGCCAGCGCCCAGGCTGCCCAGCCGGCCCAGCCGGCCCAGATGAAGATCGAGGACTACCTCAAGAGCTGCTGGAAGGAGCGGAGGACCGAGGTCGATCTCACGCCGTACGGCATCACCGATGAAGAGCTGAACACCGTCCTCTTCGGCATCCACTACGAGGAGCCCGAATACTATTGGACCATTCGCTACCAGGTATATGACACGGATAGGGTGACGGGAAAGGTCACGACGTATTATCCGCAGTACACCGACGAGGTGGGCACCCCGTTCGACCGCAGCGAGGAGCTGGAGCGCGAATGGGACGTCGTTCGGATGCTCACGGAAAACTGCACCACGGATGTGGAGAAGGCGCTCGTCGTGCACGACCACCTCGTGCGCACCATCACCTACAGCAAGAAGCTGGGCACCCATATTCCACACGATATCGAGGGCGGTATCCTGGAGAAGCAGTGCGTGTGCGAGGGCTACGCGCTCGCGTATAAGTACTATATGAACCGTTTGGGCGTCCCCTGCAAGGTGGTGAGCGGTGCCGCGGGCGGGGAGTCCCACGCGTGGAACCAGATCGAGATCGACGGCAAGTGGTACATGGTTGATGCCACCTGGGACGATCCCAACGACTCGGACCACACGGTCAAGCACCAGTATTTCCTGAAGAGCGAGCAGGATTTCCCCCGGCACGATTGGGTCAAGGACAACTTCGAGCGCTGCACCGACACCACCTATGACGATGCATCGTGGGCTCAGATGTCGCGCAACATGGCCGGCCACCAGGGGTCCCTCATCGTTCCCGGCTACTTCATAGGCGACGACGGATTGAAGACCGGCATCTGGAAGTTCGATGCGAAGAACCTGGCGGCCCCAGGCACGCTGGCCGTCGAGATCAACGACACGTGGGAGCTGAGCTCGGGCCAGATGGGCATGGGCTTGGCGGAGGTTTCCTACTACGACGGCATGCTGTACTACAACACGCCGAAAGCGGTGTGGCGATGGGACTTCTCGGAACCAGCCAAGCCCGAGAAGGTCTTCGAGCTCGACAAGAACGACCCCGATCAGATCTGGTACCTGCACGTGGCGGATGGCAAGGTTTATTACGAGACGGCGCGCTATGCAAACGACGTTCGGGAGCACCGCGAGTTCGTATTCGACAAGGACTTCCAAAAGGTCGCGCATCCCATCGCGGTGACGGGCGACGTGCTCGAGCTCAAGGTCGGCGGCAGCCCGAAGGGCGACTTCCTGCGCGCTGCCGCCCCGGGTGCGCTCTCGTTCGCATCCAACGACCCCTCGATCTGCGAGGTCGAGCCGATCATGGGCGGCAAGTCCGTCCAGCTGCATCCGAAGAAGGCGGGCAGGACGACGGTTACGGTCACCGCGACGGAAACGGACCACTACCTGCCGGGTAAGAGGGACGTGACGATCATCGTCACCGGGGATGAGCCGGTGGAGGAGAAGTCAACCGTAAGCTTCGAGGCGGGTCCCAACGGCACGCTGCGGGCGGTCGACAGCGCGACGAAGGAGGGCATCTCCAGCGGCGCTCAGGTAGACAAGAACACGAGCGTCCTGTATTCGGCCACCCCGGAGACGGGCTATTCCGTGAAGCAGTGGGTCGTGAACGGAAGCGTTTACAGGGAGCAGGGGAGCGTCTACACGGGCACCGAGCTCCTGCGCACGGTGACGGCTGCCGCGGACCATGTGAAGGTCGAGTTCGCGAAGGATCCCGAGCCCGAGCCCAAGGAGTTCACTGTCACCTTCAAGCTGGGTTATGAGGGCGCCAAGGATCCCGAGCCGGTGAAGGTGGCCGAGGGCAAGACGGTGTCAAAACCCGCCGCCGACCCGATGCGCGAGGGCTATATCTTCAAGGGATGGTTCAACGGCGCCGCGCTCTACAGCTTCGATACCCCGGTGACGGCAGATCTGACCCTTACGGCGAAGTGGGAGCAGGTCGTCGAGCCCGCGCCGCAGGTCGACAAGTCCAAGCTGCGTGCCGCGTTCGACGAGTGCAAGGTGCTGGATGCCAAGGATTACACGACGATGACCTGGTATCCGTTCTCGGCCGCCCTCGATTGCGCGCAGCGGGTCCTGAAGGATGAGGACGCTAACCAGCCGCAGGTCGATGAGGCCCTGAAGGGGCTCGAGGCCGCCCGTGCCGGCTTGAAGAAGGTCGAGAAGATCGCCTTCGCCGACGTCGACGAGGGAACGTCGCACAGGGCCGAGGTCGAGTGGCTGGCCGCCAACGGCGTCAGCAAGGGCTGGCCAACCGCCGACGGCGCCTTCGAGTTCCGCCCCTACGCCACGGTGAAGCGCGCCGACATGGCCGCCTTCCTCTACCGCCTGGCCGGCGAGCCGGAGTTCGACGCCAAGGACGTCGCCTTCGCCGACGTGGACGAGAAGACCCC
>NZ_JADNJJ010000005.1:0-1658 GCF_015554865.1 Collinsella sp. D33t1_170424_A12
AGGTTGGGGGTATTGGAATGAACGTGGATCTTATAGTCGGGGTACGCACCCACGAGCAGCTCGCAGTCGCCCATGGAAGCCAGGAACTGCAGCGCCTTGTCCTCGTCGAAGCGCTTCTCGGCCTTGAAGAGGAACTCGTTGCAGTAGCGGTACTCGGAGCCCTCCCAGTCGTCGTTCGCCTCGATCTCGACGCGTCCGAGCGCGCCGGCCTTGGCGGAATCGGCGTCGAAGGTGGCGGAGAAGTTCTCCACGGCGCTCGCGCGGCCCAAAGCGGCGGCGACGAAGTTCTCGAGGAAGATGGCGAACCCGAATGCGCCGGAATCGACGACGCCGTTCTCCTTCAGAACGGGCAGCAGATCGGGGGTGCGGGCGACGGACTGGTATGCCTCGACGACGATGGCATCAAGCGCCTCCTCGACGGTGAGACGCTTGCGCTCGCATTCATCGGCCTTGGTGGAGATGTCGCGCAACACGGTGAGGATCGTGCCCTCCACGGGCTTGCGAACGGCCTGGAACGCGACCTTCACGGCACGGCGAAGGGCCACGGCGACGTCAGACGACGTGGCCGGCTCGGTCGCGCCCACGAGGCCCTCGGCAACGCCGCGCAGGATCTGCGAGGTGATGACACCGGAGTTGCCGCGCGCGCCCATAAGCGAGCCATGGGTGATGGCGCCGGCGATAGCCTCCATATCGGCGTCGACGGGAAGGGCTGAGAGCTCCTTCACGACCGACTGCAGGGTAAGGGACATATTGGTTCCCGTGTCACCATCGGGTACGGGGAATACGTTGAGCTTATTGATCTCTTCGGCCTTCTCGGCAACCGCGCCGGCGGCGATGGGAAAGCAAGTGCGAACGGTCTTTGCAATCATGAGGCGTGCGACTCCATCTCGAATATAGCCGCTTAAGCGCGGGACTTCATGCCATCGATATGGATGGCGATCTTCAAACGGGCGGGATCGATCTGCGCGATCTCCTGCAACGTGAACGTTACGGAACTAGCCAGGTTCTGGCAGACGGACTTCATGTTGACGCCGGCCTCGATAACCACATGAAGGTCGACCGCGAGGCCCTCCTCGGAGGTGGAAACCAAAACGCCCTTGCGCAGACGCTGACCGGGCGAGAGGCGAACGCTCTCGGCACCCTGTAGCTGCTCAGCCATGCCGACGACACCGTAGCAGGACATGGCGGCGTAGCCCGCGATATCAGCGATCACATCG
Source organism: Collinsella sp. D33t1_170424_A12 (assembly GCF_015554865.1). Classification (NCBI taxonomy): domain Bacteria; kingdom Bacillati; phylum Actinomycetota; class Coriobacteriia; order Coriobacteriales; family Coriobacteriaceae; genus Collinsella; species Collinsella sp. D33t1_170424_A12. Next base: position 1,218 of record NZ_JADNJJ010000005.1, read on the forward strand.
TTGGAAACGCTGAGGGCGCCCTTGATAATCTCAGACATGTATCTCCTTCCGCGACGGGCTCCATGCCGCGCCAGTTCTTGGGAGTATTCTTATCTATGTTACTACGCAGCCCTGGTGGCGCGCCGTGAAAACAGTGTCTCTACATGGACGCACAACGAATCCACCGCGTTCGCGTGCAGGTGTTTCCGAATGGGCCCATCTGGAGCAAGGTCCGGTCGCGGCCGCACTACGGGGCGTCACATCCCCCGATGCCCGCAGCCATCAGCCGTAGCGGCGCACGCGGGCAGCAGGAAAAAATTTTAGAATCTCGCTTGTCATCGCGAAACCCCTGTGTATAATTCTCTTTGTTGCAAACGCAACTACCATTCCTCGATAGCTCAATGGTAGAGCACGCGGCTGTTAACCGCGCTGTTGTAGGTTCGAGTCCTACTCGAGGAGCCA
>NZ_JADNJJ010000033.1:0-1188 GCF_015554865.1 Collinsella sp. D33t1_170424_A12
CAAGAGTTCGCTGCCTTCGTCGCCGAGGTCGACAAATCGAGGTTTATCGTTCAACAGAAGATCGAAAAGCTGCAGATGCTCTATGACAGCCTTGCTCAGGAGTATTTTGGCTAAGCAGTTCGTTGTTGCATCCTTACCGCATGTGTTTATGTGCGGTAAGGAGCATTCTTATGAATGAGAAGGTGCTTGTCATCAAGGAGATCGAGCGACTTATGGCGCCGGTTCTTAGTAACGATCAACTGGGAAAACTACATTCCGTGCTTGATCACTGCCTGCTCAATACGGGCGATTTTCCTTTGAGGAACACCCAGTTTTCTACTAACGGTGAGACGATAGACGCGTTTCTGTCTGCAAAGTCTGTCGAGGGTTGCTCCATTAGAACCATTCGGTATTACTCGCAAGCGCTCGAACGTTTCTCCAGAGCTATTGGTAAATCCTTTATCGAGGTTACGACCGATGATGTGCGTGGGTATTTGACGGCGTGTCAGAAGAGCGGCCGGGTGAGTAATGTCACCGTGGACAATATCCGGCGGATAATATCGAGCTTCTTCTCTTGGCTTGAGATCGAGGACATCGTTTACAAGAGCCCCGTTAGGAGAATCAAAAAGATTCGATCGCTCAAAGCGGTAAAGCCCATCATTACCGATGAGTCGATGGAAGCCTTGAGGGACGGATGCAAAACAGCTAGAGACCTTGCAATCGTTGACCTTTTGACATCAACGGGAATGCGCGTTGGCGAGCTCGTGAAGCTCAACAGGTGGGATATCGACCTGACAAATCGAGAGTGCGTGGTTGAGGGCAAGGGCAATAAAGAGCGGAAAGTTTATTTCGATGCACGAGCCAAGATTCATCTAAGCGCTTACCTCGAGCAGCGAATTGACGAAAATGAGGCGCTATTCGTCGCTCTCAACTATCCCTATAAACGACTTGAAATCAGCGGTGTCGAGACACGGTTGCGTGAGCTTGGGAGGTCGGCGATTGGGGAGCGTGTGCATCCGCACAAGTTTCGGCGGACCCTTGCGACGAAAGCGATTGATAAAGGGATGCCGATCGAGCAGGTGCAGGTGCTGTTGGGGCACAGCAAGATCGAGACAACACTTTGCTACGCCATGGTCGACCAGCAAAATGTAAAGCGATCTCATCACAAGTACATCGGCTGACGAACCCCCGTTTGACGGGGAGTGGGTG
>NZ_JADNJJ010000034.1:0-11652 GCF_015554865.1 Collinsella sp. D33t1_170424_A12
CGCTACGACCATTGTCGCCCGACCCACGATAGAGCTACAAGGGGAGGGGCCCCAATGTTCAACTCATATCGTCTTTGGTCATCCAACACCGCCTTGAACAGCAGGTTCTCTATCTGATCGGACGTCATCGACGAGAGCGGGGCCTCCTCGGGCGTCTCCTACACGTACTTCCCCGAGCAATCCATCCCGAGCCTCCCGTCGCACGGCGTCGCGTCACGGGAGATTGTACCCGAGCCTCACGGTCTGCCGACGTAGTTCCTCGGGAGGATCCTCACTGCTCATCTCACCGTGGCGGAGACGCTCATCCCATCCTCGAGGCCGAGCAAAATCAGCTCAACCGTCTGTACATGCGAATCTCCGTCCCGACACCCTGGGTGTCCAGCTTTATGTCCGCGATTCCTCGCTCCACCGGGGTAGTAGAAAACAACAGCTATATGTTGACCCCTCTTTACCTATTGCTTGATCTAGCTCACATCATCGTGATCTAATAATCAAAGCAAGCCTAGGGAGGCAGCATGTCGAATTACAGAATAGAAACGCTCAACTTTGAAGATCTCGAAGGCCAAATGAACATTCCTTCATACCAGCGTCCGCTGGTATGGTCGAAGGCCCAAAAGACTGCATTTATCGACAACATCAGCAGGGGCTTTCCTTTCTGATCGCTACTTTTGTACAAATACGACAACACGGAGCAATACTCGCTCATAGACGGCCAGCAGCGCTTTTCCACACTTCGCGAGTACCAGCGCCACCCAGAAGAATATTTCCCCCTCGAGTCGAACGCCGCCCAGCAAATTGACTCCCTAATGACAAGCTCTGGAGCCATCGAGCAGCCTGAAGACGAGCAGGCAAAATTGAAGAATCAGTTCATCGCCGCGATTAAAGAAATGCTGCATCTTCACGCAACCAAAAAGAATCTGCCTGGTTCATATCTAGCCCAGAGAATAAAAGAGATCCACCCTTCATGCAGCGATGCCCGCCTAATGGATATCGTAGACATCCAAACCGACCTCATCAGCGCCCTCGATCGATACGTCAACCTCTCGACCCTTCAAATTCCCTGCGTGTTCTTTACAGGAGATAAATCCGAGCTCCCTGAGGTATTTGCAAACGTCAACCTAGGTGGACGCAAGCTCACGAAATATCAGGTATTCGCAGCTCAGTGGAATGATAAACAGATTCGTCTTTCGCAAGAGCCATATTCGGACGACATCCTCGAGCGCACCATTTCTCGCTACGAAACGCTTACAGAAGATCGCGATGGTCTGGAAATCGAAGACTTTAGCGCAGAGGAGATGCGCCTCGAGCGCATCGTCACCTTGCCGGAATTCTGCCACGCTTTGGGCGAGCTCGTCATCTCTCGATGCAAGGCTTGCTGGCCCAAAAAGACCGTTGAGCAAGACGACGCCGTGGACACGATTGGATACAGTACGCTTGCAATCGCATTTGGCATTCGTCCGCAAGAAATTGATGGCAAAAAAGGAGCTCCCCAGGGACTGCCGGACGTTTTTGCAGACGCCGGCTACATGAACGACCCCATCGCAGTGGAGCGGCTGGTGACGCGCGTACTCGCCGAATACGAGGAGATCAACGGTCGCTTTTCCAAATACCTCAAAAAGCCTGGCAGCAAAGAGGCCTACGAGACCTCCAAGTCGAGCGGGCAGCTGCAGTTCCTCTCGTTCTTCGCGGCACTCTGGCGCATGAGATACGGTGCGGTTCGTTCCACGGATTTTGAATCGCTGCCAGACTACAAGAAGAAGGGGTATACCGAAACGACGCGCAACCTCTTTAGGTGCTTCATCCTGGATATGCTCGCGAACCAGTGGAAGGGATCGGGCGACTCGAGACTCGGCAACTATGTCGACGGAACGCTCACCTACACCACAAGCGCCGCCTTCTCCAAGGCCAAGCTTGAAAGCGCCACGAAGGCCCATCTCGACTCAATCGAGAACAGCGAGTCGATCAATGTCGACCCCACCGCGAAGACCATTCTGACCGTTCTTGCAAGCTGTAATCCCCAGGCCTATTCGGAGAGCTCCTACGATATCGAGCACCTGATTTCGCGCGAAACGCTTCGCACTAAAGCGAGCGGAAAGTATGCGTATAAGACGTACAAGCTCCCCGGCGGCAACCTCGGCAATATCGCCTATCTTTCCTCTGCCGAAAATAGGGCAAAAGGCTCGACCACCCTCCCCGCGTCGAAGGGAGAACTCTTCATCTTCAACGGAGCGCGTGAATACATCTACAACGGCGACGATCTTCGAGATGCCGACCTAGGCCTCAAGAACGGAGATCCCGAGGCCGCGCGAAAGTTCCTTCACAGGCGCGCTGAAATCATGCTGAACAAGCTCGTCGACATCCTTGCCCACGACTAACCGAGGAGCGGGCATGTCGATAGAAACGTATCAAGGACTCACACTTTCATACGAACGGGCCGCCGCGCTTGCACCGTCGACCTATCTTCCTGGATATCAATGGTTCTTGGACCACGAAGGTGAGCTCGGTCCTCGGCCGTGGAAAGAGCACGCGCCCGAGAACATGCCCATTACGCTTGTTGCCCAGCGGGGGATACACAAGCCAGGCGGACAGGACTACGCGATTTCGATCACCATCGCCAACCCAATGATCTATGGATCCGATGCCGTACATCCCCTTGAAGACGGTACGTGGATAATCAACTACAGCGAGCATCACCACAACACGGGCAAGAAACCGGGTTCGCCAAGATACAACCAAGCGCTCATCAACTGCCTTGAAGACGGCATCCCCGTAGGCGTCTTCTACAAGACCTGCGGCGAGTATCAGTGTCTTGGCCTTGCTTTTATCGAAAGCTACAACAGTGTAACGGGTGTCTTCACTCTTCACGGGCCTGTTCGCAAACATGAGCGCGATGTCCTCTCCCCCGTCTCCGCTAAAGAGATTGAAGGAGCACTCGCGGCCGCAGGCAAGCTATTTCCCGACGTGTCGTTTAATGAGCGAACGCTCGAGCTTGAATACTTTGGTTCAACCCGCGAGGGAATGCGAGACTTCTCCTCGCTCAAAAGAGATCTTAAGCATGCCCGCAAGGAATCGTTTAAGTCAGATCTCATTGCCGCCTACAGTGGGCAATGCGCGATTTCGGGCTACGATGCGACCTCGGCGCTCAATGCGACGCATATCAGCTCCTTCCTCGGCACCACCAGTAATGAGCCGACAGCTGGAATTCTGCTACGCGCAGACCTTAGCTCCCTTTTTCAGCAGTCACTCATCTCAATTCGGCCTGATACCTATGAGGTCGTTGTGGGCACAGCGCTGCGCAATACTGCCTACAACCACTTCGATCGTCGGCGTATCTCGCTTCCCAGCAATGAGCAATTCTGCCCATCCAAGGCCAGACTCGAGATTCATCATTGCTCGTTCATGCAGCTAAACTCTTAATGAAATATGCGACCAACTCGGAACTACCAGGTTGGTCGCATGCCCTTACGACCTACTACATTCTCTCGGCCATCACTTTGCCGATGAGATGCGGAATGCCTACGACCAGCGCGTTGCCCATGCAAAACGCCCGTTGGACGTCTGTCATACCCGTATCCGTCCAGCCTTTGGGGAATCCCTGCAGCTGGTCCAACTCGTCTGGCACCAACCTGCGGTAACGGCCGTCCTTCGCCTGCACGATATGTTTGCTCCGTGAGGCCGACCCCCCCCCTCACTTGTCAAGATCGTACGTGCAGGCGAGTCGATCGGATCCGGAAAGGCCATCGACCCTTCCGTGTATTGATAAGTGAACCCGGTCTTCTTGTCGATACGCGGCTCGCTTTTGCCACCTTTGCAATAACGCCAGCGCTCGAGCTTCTCTTCATCCGTAACATAGAACGACTCAGCGACCTCAGCGTCATCAACAAGCACGTCGCCCAAAGTACGGCGATTCCCTCGATACTCGGCCTCCAACCTTACCGTTGCCACAGAGCATCCCTGCATGGTACCCGCAGACTCGAAACGAGAATGCTTTGCACCAACCCCAAAAGACTCGGAGCACTCGTAAGGATCAGCTGGAATGGTAAAGCCTACCGGGTTGCACGCCGATTTAACGGGAAGAGCTCGCGCCATAACGCCGTCCGTCAAGCGCCCAACAAGATCCCAAGTTTCATCGGTCTTTTCCGCATAGATGTAGACGCGGCGACGCTTCTGGGGGAACCCGTAATCGGCAGCGTTGACCACGCGCCATTCGACCGCATACCCCAGCGATGCAAAACAGGAGAGAATGATGGCGAAATCCCTGCCACGCTGCGACGCGGGGCTCTTGAGAAGACGGTCCACATTCTCAAGCAACACGAATCTCGGCGTGTTTTTAAGACGCAAAAACCGATAGATATCCCACCAAAGAACGCCCTTCTTCCCCACGATGCCATTTGCCTGCGAAAGGGGTTTAGCAACGGAGTAGTCCTGGCAGGGGAAGCCGCCTACAACCATATCGACATCGGGTATATCTATGTTGCCCGCCTCGTAGGCATCAAGCACCTTGTTGATATCTTCGTTTACAAGCGATCCTTCACCGAAACGTTTGCGATAACACGCTGCGGCGAACTGACGAACAGGCGCTCCAGGCGGCTCCCATTGGTTGGCCCAAACCGTCTTGAACGGTCCAGCGGAAGGCATATCAAATTCAGGACGCAAAGGGTCACGATAGCCCTCTAACCCAAGGCGAAACCCGCCCACCCCAGCAAATAGCTCCGCGACTCTTATAACTCTACCAGGCACATAACTCCCATCATTGACCAGATCATTCGACGTCATCGTGGGCGTCGTCTCTTGATTTTTCGAGCCCTTGCCACGATTAATTGCTTCTTGAATTGTTTCCCGCCTTACACTATCGATCTCTTCACCGATATAGCGTGCATTAATCCAAAAACACTTTTTTGTTTCCGGCACGCCAGAGGGCGTTGGAAGCACATCCGCCCTGTTGCGCCCGTGTGGACGCACATGGCAGCAGCGGTTCTCGCTCGACTTTACCGACCAATCCGCTCTACCCGCTGCCACACGCCGACGCATCTCCTCGTAGCAGCGCTCCGCTTCCAAAAGATCCCTATCGGGCATCTGCCAGAATAAAACCTCAGCGAGGAGATATCGTCCACGAATCGCATCGTCTTCGTGATAGATCACGAACAGATACTTCTGCCTCAAATACTCTCGAAAGTCGCTCTCGGCAAACGGACGATCAACAAGCTCGAAATAATCGAAGGTCGGAAACGATATCGACTCCTTGGGCACTCCATCGCGCTTGAGGCGTATGGTCTTCGTCTTGATGCCCGCTTTTTCGAATTCAGCAATTTTTGAATGATCGTCCACGCCAAGGATATGCTTAGTAATGAGGGCACATAGATTCTTTGGCTTGCGCCCATCAGGCTTGATGTAACCACATAGTTCGCCGAGCTCGCCTTCCGTAAGACCGAAATACGGCTCGAACCTAGCTCTCACCAAGGCTCCGAGGTCAAACTCATCCTCGCCCGCCCTGCGCTCAATTGCCTTTGCATCAATCATGCTGTTAAAGACCGCCGTCATATACGACGGCTTGATGGCCCATGCTCGAGGCTTTGCAGGTATTGACGAAAACGGCTGCCTACGACGATCCTTACCTGTCGACGCTTTTGTTGCCGCCTCGAGGTAAAAGGTATCTGAGCCCGAAAGCTCATGCGCCTTACCTTCGCGAATCTTGTTTACCACTGCATTCCAATCGCGGCGAAACACTGGCACGTCCTCGGGCGGAATGCCCCATAATTCAACAAGGTCGACGAAATAATCCACGGGATTCAAATCCTTATCATACTCATACGCGATAAGGAGAATCTTGCTTAGCTTCTTTTGAATCGAGCTCGTTTCCCACGTTTCATCAACCACGTTCATGTAGTTGATCATGCTTATGACAAGACGTTCTTTAGCAGACCACTCGCCGTTCTTCTTTCGACGCAATGGCGTCGTCTTGAGCTCCGTCTCGACGTCGGCGAAATCTGGCTCCGCCAAGCTATTGATGTCATAGTGGAAATAATACTTTTCAACGGCGTTGCCAAACGACCCCTTTCGGCGATGAGGGTCCTCAACAGCGGTTAGACGACAAGCCTTTCGCAGCGTTTTCCCCTCAAGCTGCTTAGCATACCTATAGATCGACTCAAGGGAGCTTGGATCATACAACGCTTTAGAGTCATCCATTGGATCTCCCGTGATCGTACATGTGTTCGATCACAGTATTGTATCGATCGTACATTTGTACGATCACGGGAGATCCAATGAACTTATATAAGAAAGCCCTTAAGAGAGATTCGGCTTACAAATGGGATACCGAGGCCAGCGCGCTGCGTCACGCCCCCTCCCTATTGACCCCCAGGTTCATGATGGCTGGGAGGAGTCGGGCACGCAGAATCTGCTGGCGCAGCGCGAAGGCCTTATCACGGATACGCAGGCGGATGCCCATGGCGCGAACGAGGTCGGATACAAGCCGGTCGAACAACAGGTCGCTCACGAGGTCTTCGTACCAGACGTTGAGGATCGTGATTCCCGAACCAACGATCTCGTTTTGTCTGCGATCATCCCGACCCACCTGTTCGACAGAATGAAACTTGCGACCCTTGTACTCGAGGCCCACCGCGCATGTAGGAAACGCCACGTCCACATAGCGCGTACCCAACGACGTAGACACCTCGTAGTTCAGGCGAACCGGACCGAAGCCATAACCACCAAGCCGGCGCGGAAATGTGAGCAGCGCGCACAGCACGGTCTCCATGGGCGAATTTGACCCATCGCGCACGAGCTCCAGCGCGGCGCGCGCCTTCTGTATTCCCGCGCAACCCTGGCGGTAACCCATCATGCTGCCGATCTTCTCAATGGAAGTCATGGGGGCATCGGTATTGATAAGCCCGTCCCAAGAAGTATCGAGCACGTACGTTCCGCACATCTCGAACCCTATAAGCGCAAGGTCGATCACATCGAGACCGGGACACGAGCCCATGTCGCAAAAAGCAAGCTCCGGGCCGCTTACCATGAGGCCGGGGCGCGCACGAATAAAAGAACGGCGGGACAACTCTCCCACATAACGATGGCATATCACATCCGAACGGCCGCCGCGCTTCACGAATCCATCGACGGCAAGATGAAAGGGCTCTGTTACAACGCCCTCGCGCTCCATATCTTCCTGCAGCATCTCGGGAGTACGCAACGAGCAGCCCGTTGGACGGCTCGTGCGCGGTCGCTCCAACAGATCGGGCAGCAGACGCCCGCTCGCGCGCAGCAGCTCCCATGCAGACATAGAACACGGACAAATGATTGACCCCGACATTCACAACCACCTCTCCCTCGTTCGCGATTGCGAGTGTGGTCAAACTACCCAGCTGCGTGGCCGCCCTGTCACTTACAGACAAGATATGCAAAAGAGAATTACGGCACGGCCGGGTATTTTGACACGGTTGGCCACAGAAAAACGACATCCGTGGATGCACATGAGAGCAAAGGGCAGCAGATCAAGCGAGAACGGAACGCGATAAATACGGGAAAGGACGCCCAAGCACACGCAAAGAGGGGCTCTCGCGCCACACAGCTTGGCAATTTGACCAGCAGCAAGAAAATGAACATGCAGGCCGATGGGACCCCGTGGATAGACGTGTATAACAAGCGCTATAAAACCAGGTTATAGCCAATCCGCTTGCATAAGACTTATCCAGCAGAGCGATCAATGGCCAAAAGCGCCCATCGGCCGGAGGTCCCGTATCGGATGCAACCGGAAGCGCTCCCCGTTCAATCCGGCTCCTCCACCCTGCCGCGCAAAACGGTCGATGAAGACGAGGGAGCTATGCATAGCAATCCATCCCTGCGCGCGAAGCATACAAAAAGCCCGGGAGGCAGCCTAGCTGTCCTCCCGGGCTCATGCGCGTATATGCTCAAACGAGAGCATCAAGATAGCCGCCGGCGCACAGCGTCGGCAGCGGCAACCGCTTAGTAGCGGCCACCACCGAAGCCGCCACGGCCGCCACGGTCGCCACCGCGGCCGCCGCCGAAGCCGCCACGGTCGCCGCCACGGCCGCCGAAGCCGCGGTCATCACGACGCGGACCGCGATCGTCGCGGCCGCCGAAACCGCCACGGCCGCCACGGTCGAAGCCGCCGCGACCACCACGGTCGCCACCGCGGTCAAAACCGCCGCGGCCGCCACGGTCGCCACCGCGATCGAAGCCGCCGCGGCCACCGCGGTCGCCACCACGGCCGCCACGGTCGAAGCCACCACGGCCGCCACGGTCGCCACCGCGGTCGAAGCCGCCACGGCCGCCGCGGTCGCCGCCGCGGCCACCGAAGCCGCCACGGCCACCACGGTCGTCGTCGTTATCGAGACCCATAGCGGTAAGCGGGTCGATGACCTTGCTGAGCAGGGCAAAAAGCTGCTCGGTCTCCTCGTCGGTGAGGCTGGGAACGAGCTTGTCCTGCTTCTTGGCCAGAACGCCCACGCGGGTCACAGCATCATCGCTGGTGTACACGACAACCTTGCGCATGTCGGGCTCGTCAGCCGGCTCGACGCGGGCAACGATGTCGGAAGCCTCGGCCTCGGCCAGCAGCGAATCGAGCTCGCGCAGACGCATGCCCAGCAGATCGGCCATCTCCTTCTGCTCCATCTTGGGCTTGAGCTCCAGGAGCTTGAGGGCGCGCTTCAGGTCCTCCATGCGAGCAGCGCGGGCCTCGGCCTCGCGAGCCATCACGGCACGGCGGGCGCGAAGCAGGCGGGCTGCGCGGTTGGTCTTATCAAACAGTTCATCATCGGTGCTGGGAGCCTCGTCCTCGGCCTCAACCTCGGCCTCGACAGCCTCCTCGGCATCGCTCTCCACAACGGTCTCCTCGAGGGCGGCCTGCTCCTCGATGGTCTCCTCCACTGCCTCGGCAGCGGTCTCAACTACGGTCTCTTCCATGGTCTCATTCGTTTCATTGATCTCAGACATTGAATCCTCCTGCGCTTCCGCGCGTGTTGGGCGGCTCATCTCTTGCGCCGCGTCTCAAACGAGCACGGTATTCTCCTCACCGTGCCAGCCAGGCCTTTCGGCCGGTCACCCAGTTTAGGTGTCCGCACCCATAAATACGTGGACAACCTGTGACTCCACAGGAAAGCCGCGATACGCGCCGCTTACGCCTGTCGGTAATGGGACATGAAGTCCGCCAGATCCTCCATGCACTCCTGCAGCACGTCCATGCGCGGCAGGTACACCACGCGGAAGTGGTCGGGCTGGCCCCAGTTGAAGCCCTTGCCCGGCACGATGAGCACGCGCTTCTCGTGCAGTAGGTCGAGCGCGAACTGCTCGTCGTTCGTGATGTTGAACTTCTTCACGTCGATCTTCGGGAAGATGTAGAACGCCGCCTTGGGTTTGACCGCCGTGATGCCCGGGATATCGTTGAGCGCCTTATATACGTACTCGCGCTGGTCGTAGATGCGCCCGCCAGGCACCACGTAGCCCTCCACGCTCTGATGCCCGCCCAACGCCGTCTGCACGATCGACTGAGCCGGCACATTGGAGCACAGGCGCATGTTCGACAGCATGTTGATGCCCATGATGAAGTCCTTCGCGCAGCGCTTGTTGCCCGAAAGAACCATCCAGCCGATGCGGTAGCCCGCGATCATATGGGACTTGGACAAGCCCGAGAACGTGATGCAGAACAGATCGGGCGCGAGCGACGCGATAGACACGTGCTCCTCGCCATCCATCACCAGGCGGTCGTAGATCTCGTCGGAGAAGATCATGAGCTGGTGCTTGCGCGCGATCTCGACGATGCCCTCGAGGACCTCGCGCGGATACAGCGCACCGGTGGGGTTGTTGGGGTTGATGATAACGATGGCCTTGGTGCGCGAGGTCACCTTGCTCTCGATATCGGCCAGGTCCGGATACCATTCGGCCTCCTCGTCGCACACGTAATGCACGGGCGTGCCGCCCGAGAGCGTGGCGCACGCGGTCCACAGCGGGTAATCGGGGCTGGGAATCAAGATCTCGTCGCCCGTATCCAAAAGCGCCTGCATGCACAGGTTGATGAGCTCCGACACGCCGTTACCGGTGTAGATGCTATCCATGTCCACGTTGGGCAGATGTTTGAGCTGCGCATACTGCATGATGGCCTTGCGCGCCGAGAACAGGCCCTTGGAATCGGAATAGCCCTCGCAGTCGGGCAGCTGCATGCGCATGTCGGCGATAACCTCGTCGGGCGTACGGAAGCCGAACGGCGCCGGATTGCCGATGTTGAGTTTGAGGATGCGCTTCCCCTCGGCCTCCATGCGGCTCGCCTCGTCCACCACGGGGCCGCGGACGTCGTACAGAACGTTGTCGAGCTTGGAAGACTTTTTAAATTCGCGCATGGTGGTGCTCCCTTGGGATTGAATGGATTGCGAGGTAGAAAGGGCTGGCCGGCTATCAGGATGCCGAGCAGCCGACCGGCTGGAAGGGGAAGCCGGCGCGGCCGCGCACGCGGACGGGGCATCCGGCCGGGCATCGGACGGCAGCGGGGCGTCGCCGGATTCCAGCCAGGACGCGTCCACGTCCAAGATGGCGGCGAGCAGGCGAACCATATCGGGACGCGGCATGGTCTTGCCGCTCGCATATTGGCTCACCTGGCTTTTTCCCAGGCGGCCCCCGTAGTCGCCCGCCAGGCGCACGAGGTCGGTCTGCTTGAGGCCGCGCTCGCGCATCGCCTGTTTAAGACGGAGGGAAAATTCCGTTTCTGCCACATCTACCTCCTTAAGTTCAATTTGTTAACGATGAACGGCACTGGAGTTCAATTTCTTTTCCAGTAGAAGTTCAATTCAATCGAGTGTAGCGCAACGGAATTGAACTTTTGCAGAACAATCGACGAGAGAACCCTCGACATCGTTTCTGCACACGATGCGCGCCCACGCGCAGGCGCCTATGCGCTCGCGGACGACGGCGGTCGGCGCGCGCGAAAGCCTCCCTTCAAGGAAGGCATCACCGACCTCGACACGGGCACCGTTCTCTACGACGCCAGCGTGGCAGAGCTGGCCAACGGCCGCGAGCTCACGATACCGCTCGCCGCACCGGCGCGTCGCCATCTATCTGAAGCATCATAAGCGCATCGCCGCCGCACCCGCCACGCCAGAGGGCAAGGGCGTTCCCGCCGACACGGCACGCCCCGAGGTGCTCGACCCGCCACGCCTCCAGCCGCTGCCAGCACCCCCAGCATCGCAAACGATTACGCCAAAGCGGACGAGCTCAAGCCGTCGACGGCCAGGCGCATTGAACTGCCTCCCATTTCTTGGACAAGGAAAAAGAAGTCCGAGAGATGGGAGGCTTTTCCATGATGATCTACAACAGATCGGCGAGGGAGCTGGCCTGCGGCCTCTTCAACCGCGGGCTCGAATCTTCGCGTCAGGATTCCGCGCGCGGACGGCGTTCGGCAACGATTCCTCCCGGCGGGCCGCGGCGGCGGGCTCTCCCCGTCAGGTTTCCGCGGGCCGCGGGCGCCTCCGCGCGCATCGCTCCCGACAAGGACGCGGGGCCGCGGTTTCCTGACGCCCGGAGGGCCCGAAAGGGCCCGATGGCGTCAGGAAAGCGCGGTCGCGGGCCTCCGGCGTCAGGTTTCCGGAAGAGCTCCCGGATGGAGCGGCTTTTCCTCTCGATAAGGCGACGCCGAGGGGCCGCGGC
>NZ_JADNJJ010000035.1:0-14420 GCF_015554865.1 Collinsella sp. D33t1_170424_A12
ATGGACCGCTAGCCGAGGTCCCGGCGTAGCCCAAGGGGCCGGACGCCGCCGCGCGGGCCCCGGGTGGCGGGCGCGGTTGCGTCCCTAATGTGCGCCCTTCCCCATGCGTATGGGTTTCGGCCGCTTGGCGGCAGCTACGCGGCCGATTTCCATACGCATAGAGGTGGCGCCGGGTTGCACGTATGGGTTTCGGCTGTTTGGCGGCGGCCACGGGGGTATGGGTTTCGGCTGTTTGGCGGCGGCCACGGGGGTGTGGGTTTCGGCCGCTTGGCGGCAGCTACGCGGCCGATTTCCATACGCATAAAGAAGGCGCCGGGTTGCACGTATGGGTTTCGGCTGTTTGGCGGCAGCCATGTAGTCGAAACCCATACGTAAGGGGCGGGGACTCGAGATGCTCCTTCGATCTCGCACGGCGTGCGGCTCGCGCCGCATGCCAGGCGACGCGCGCCGGGCGGTGCCTTAGCCGAGGAGGCCGCTCGCAACGGATACGAGGGCGATGAGGACGCCCACGATGGATTCTCCGCCAAGGATGCCGGAAGCGACGATGATGCCGCTCTCCTCGTGCGTGGTCTCGGGGCCGTCGACGGTGCCGGCGGCAGGGTCGCTCGCGGGCCGGTCGCAGCACCCGGCCCGACGTCCAGCGATGCGGTCGTAGGCGAACTTGACGAGTGCGCCCAACGCCGCGGTGAGCGACATGTAGAACGGCAGGTAGATGCCGAGGCCGAGCATCATGGAGGGCACACCCAGGCAGTAGAGCGCGATGCCGCCGACAAGGCCCAGGGCGAAGGCGGGGACGCTGGGGATGCCTGAGACCATGGTGGCGACGACGCTCGCCTGGGCGGCCACGAACTGCTTGCCGGGACCGAACGCATCCGCGCCGTAAGCGTGCATGAGCGCCGTCATGACGACGACCGAGACCACGCATCCCAGAAGGGCGCCGATGGCCTGCCCGCGCCAGAGCGCGCGCGGGTCCGTTCCGATGATCGCGCCCGTTTTGAAGTCGCTCATCACGTCGCCCGCGAGGCCGCAGGCGATGGCGACGACGGCGGCGACGAAGAAGAGCTTGACCTGATTCGACTCTCCCAGGGCGGCGATGGCGAGCAGCACGATGAGACCGAAGATCTCCATGGGGTCGATACCCGTCTGGCCCACCGACTGGGCGCTCATGATGGTGGTGACGAACGCCAGCGCGACCACGACGAGGCAGGCGAGCGGGGACAGGCCGATGCCGAAGCAGACGAGCAGCGCTGCCGCGGCCGTTATGATGCCGAGCGCGCCCGCGTCGGCGCGACCCAGCCCGACCGCGAGCGTCGCGCGCCGGGCCTTCGATCCCCGGCCGCTGCCTTGCTGCTTTTCGCTGCGGCTCGACCCGCGTGCACCCGCGTTCGCGCGGCCGCGCAGGGCGGCGACGACCTTGGGCAGGATGTCGCGTGCGACCACGCCCAAGCCGGAGCCCATCATGAGGCCCATGCCCAGGCTCGATACGATGCCCTGCGCGCTCGCGACATCCCAGAGCCCCGCGGCGGTGCCGCCTACGATGATGCCGAAATTGCCCAGCAGGGCGCCGAGGAACCATACGGCCACGGCCGTGCCGCCAACCAAAAAGCCGACCGAGCACAGCATGGGGGAGTTGTAGAGCGCGAAGCTCACGCCCGGGATGGGCAGCGCGCCGATCATGGTGGGAATCGCTCCCGCCAGGTCGCGCAGCGCGCACCAGATGCCGGCGAGCGCCATGGAGCCGAACAGCTTCCTGCCCGTCTTCCCGCCCGCGCTGCTTGCAAGCAGCGTTTCCGCCGCGGCGGTGCCGATGGGGTACTCCAGATCCGACTCGTCCACGAACCTGCGGCGGATGAGGGCCGTGCATACCAAGCCCAGCAGCGTGCCCGCCAGGGCGACTGCGAGCAGGGCGGGCACGCCGACCTCGTCGGCGCGTCCGAGCATCCAGATGCCCGGGACGGTGAACGCCAAACCGCCGGCGACCATCGAACCGGCCGACATGATGACCTGCGTGATATTCGCTTCGTTCAAACTCGTTTTGCCCAGCGCCCGCAGCACCACGAGCGCGGTGATGGAGGTGAAGATGGTGGGCCACGGGAGCGCCCCCATCTTGAGGGCGGTGTACACGGACGACGCCGTGATGACGATGCAGCCGATGCAGCCGACGACGATGCCGGCGGCGCTCAGCTGCGCGCGCGACGATTCGCGCGTGCTCGATGAGCTCATGTTGTAACTCCTTCGTATATCCGCTCTCCCTGGTGGAGAGTCGGGTTACGGCGGTAAGGACCGCTATAGTATAGACTCGAACGAAACGAGCGAAGCGCTCATTTTGCACGGTCCTCGCCCGCACGGCGTGCGCGGGCGAGGACGCTGCTGAAAGGGGTTGTATGGCTGAGCAGATGGACGCGCGCGACGAGCAGTCGCCGGTGCTGACGGTGGATGTGGGCAATACCACGACGCGCCTGGGCGTGTTTTGCGCGGACGAGATCCGGGGTACGTGGGAGCTCACCACTCCTGCGAGCCTTACCGCCGACGAGGTGTACGCTCAGGTGGTCCACGCGCTGGATATGCTCGGCATCGGGGTCCCGCACGATGCCATCCTGGCATGCGTGGTGCCATCGCTGACCGATGCGTGGCGCCAGGCGCTGACGCGGGCCTGCACGGGGCGCGTCTACGTGGTGGGACCGGGCTTGAAGACGGGCATCCCCATGCGCTGCGACGACCCGTCGGAGGTGGGTGCCGACCGCGTGGCGGATGCGGTGGCAGCGCGGGCTTCCTACGGCGCCCCCGTGGTTGTGGTCGACCTGGGCACTACCACCACGATCGAGGTGGTCGACGCCGACGGCGCCTTCGCGGGCGGCGTGATCGCGCCCGGCGTGGCCCTGGGCGCCCGCTCGCTGGCGGCCGCCGCCGCGCGCCTGCCCGTTATCGAGCTGCGCGCGCCCTCTTCGGTGATTGGCCGCAACACCTGCTCGGCCATGCAGTCGGGCGTGGTCCTGGGCGAGGTAGCGCGGATCGACGGCCTGGTCGACGCCGTGATGCGCGAGCTGGGCGCTGCAGCCCCGGTGGTGGTGACGGGCGACGGCGCTTCCGGCCTGGCGCCGCTGCTGGCGCACGAGACCGTGTTGGATGAGGCCCTGACGCTGCGCGGCCTGCACGCGATCTGGAAGTACAACGTGAAGCGGGGGCGGGGTGTCGCACGTGGATAGGGTGGAACGGGATGCCTCGGCGCGTCCGAGTGCGGGCGCGGTCCTCGAGGGCGGCGGGTTTCGCGGCATGTACACCGCCGGCGTGCTCGATATCTGGATGGAGAACGACATAGAGGTCGACGCCGCGGTGGGCGCGTCTGCCGGAGCCGCCTTCGGCTGCAACCTGAAGTCGCGCCAGATCGGCCGCGCCATCCGCTATAACAAGCGCTTCTGCAACGATCCGCGCTATGCGGGCCTGGGCGTGCTGCTGCGCACGGGGGACCTGTTCAGCAAGGATTTCGCCTACCATACGGTTCCGTTCGAGCTCGATATCTTCGACAGCGAGGCGTTCGAGAAGAATCCCATGCGCTTCTCCGTCGTGTGCACCGACGCCGATACGGGCCGGCCGGTCTACCGTGATCTGCTGTACGGCGATGAGCGCGATATCGAGTGGATCCGCGCGTCCGCGTCGATACCCGTGGTGTCGCGCCCGGTCGAGCTCGAATACGAGGGGCGCACGCTGCGCCTGCTTGACGGCGGCGCCTCCGATCCCATTCCGGTGACGTGGATGCGGGCGCAGGGGTACGACCGATGCGTGGTGGTGCTCACGCAGCCGCAGGGGTTCCGGAAGGAGCACCAGCCGCTCATGCCGCTTATCCGCCGATCGCTTAGGAAGTTTCCGCAGATGGCGGAGGTGCTCGATCGTCGGCATGAACACTACAACGCGCAGCTGGACGAGATCGCGCAGCTCGAGGCGGCGGGCGAGGCGTTCGTGATTCGCCCGAGCGAATCGGTGAAGGTGCCTGCCGTGGTGAAGGACCCCGAGGTGCTCGAGGACGTCTACCAGGTTGGTAGGAGAGACGGCTTGGCGGCGCTGCCGGCGCTGCGGGCGTATCTGGGGCAGTAGGGACGGCCGTTGCGCGGTGCGCGACGAGAGGATGGATATGACGAATTCTCTGCAGGATGGCTTGCTGCTGGCAGTCGATGGGGGCGCTTCGTTCGAGTATGCCGAGCGCGTGGCCGCGTCGACGGGGGCGCGGATGGTCGCGGCCGATGGGCTCGAGGTGTATGACGGCTTGATGCTGCGATTGGGCGCCGGGGGGCTGTCGCTCGAACGCGGGGGCATGGTGCTGCGCGGCGATTTCTCCGATATGCTGCCCCGGTTGCGCCCGGCCAACCTCGCGCGCGAGCTGCTCGTGCGCGCCGCCAAGGTGAAAGGGGTGGCCGCACCCGTGGTGGCGGATGCCACGGCGGGCTTGGGGCAGGATTCGCTGCTGCTGGCGGCCGCTGGCTGCACGGTTGTGATGTATGAGAGCGACGCGGTGATCGCGGTCCTTCTGCGCGACGCGCTCGAGCGCGCCGCGGGCGATGGACGCCTGGCTTCCATCGTGGCGCGCATGACGCTGGTTGAAGGCGACAGCATCTCGGCACTCCCGCACCTGGCCCCTGCGCCCGACGTGGTGTATCTGGACCCCATGTTTCCCGAGCGCACGAAGAGCGCGGCGGTAAAGAAGAAGTTCCAGCTGCTGCACCATCTGGAGCGACCCTGTTCGAATCAGGAGGAGCTGCTGCGCGCCGCGCTCGCCGTTCACCCGCGCAAGGTCGTGGTGAAGCGCCCGGTGAAGGGGCCCTATCTGGCGGACGTGAAGCCGAGCAGCTCGCTGTCGGGCAAGGCCGTTCGCTACGACTGCATCGTCCCGCCGCGCCCGTAGACCAGATGCACGGTCGGTTCTTGGTTAAATCCAGCCGATTTGCCACAGCGATGGCTAGCGTGTGGCCGAACGGGTACACATGGATGCAACGTGCTTCGGCGCAGGCGGTGCCGAGCGTGAGAGAAAGGGTGGCGCGCTATGTGCACCGGCATGCGTTTTTGCGATACGAGCGGATCCATGTACTTCGGCAGGAATCTGGATTGGACCTTCGACTACGGCGAGCGGGTGCTGGTGGTGCCGCGCGGGTTCGCCCCGGCGTCCCCCTTCGGCGCGACGCCGCGCGTCGAGCACGCGCTGATGGGCATGGGCCTGGTCGAGGAAGGCCAGCCCATGCTGTTCGACGCCGGCAACGACGTCGGATTGGCCGTTGCCGGGCTGAACTTCAACGGTTACGCGGCCTACGAGCCGGCGCCCGTTGAGGGCAAGGTGAACGTTGCCGCCTGGGAGTTTCCGCTGTGGGTATGCGCCAACTTCGCCTCGGTCGACGAGGTGGAGCGCGCGCTGGGGGACGCCGTGGTCGTGGACAGCTCGGTGAACCCACGGTATCCGTCGTCGCCGCTCCATTGGATCATCGGGGATGCGAAGCGCTCGATCGTGGTGGAGTACACGGCGGCGGGCATGCAGGTGTTCGACGATACGGTCGATGTGCTGGCCAACCATCCGGGCTTCGCGTGGCATGCCGAGAACCTGCGCAACTACCTCAACGTCTCGAACGCCTGGGGAGGGTCGGGTTCCTTCGGCGTGGAGCTCGCCCCCTTTGGAGCCGGCGCCGCCCAGCGCGGCCTGCCCGGCGACTACAGCTCTCCCTCGCGGTTCGTGCGCGCGGCCTATGTGAACGCGAACTATCCCGTCAAGGACGGCGAAGCGGCCAACGTGAGCCGCATGTTCCATTCGCTTTCCCAGGTTGCGATGGTCGAGGGAGGGGCGGTCTCCCATGACGGAAAGCTGGAGCGCACGCTCTATTCGAGCTGCTTCTCGGCGGCGACGCGTACGTATTATTTCAACACCTACGACGATGTGGCGCTGAGGTCGTATCGCCTGGATGACTATCCCGCCGAGGGCGGCGCGGTCATCGAGGCCTAGGGCCTCGGGCGCTCGCCTTTGCTGCATGGCGCGAATGCGCCTGGTACAGGATGGATGTAGGGAGAAGCCGCCCGCGTACGGCCATGTGGTCGCGCGCGGGCGGCTTCCTTGCGTCTACGGGGCGGGGTCGGTTTAGTGGTGGCAGGCGTGCTCGGGACCCATGGCGGCGAGCTCTCCCGCGGCGGCGCGTTGCACGACGTCGCCTACGAGCGGGGCGTCTGCATCGTAGAGCACCGTGATCCCGGCGTTGGCGAATCCCTGCATGGGGCGCATGCCCATGCCGGCGGCGACGATGGCGTCGATGCCGTGGTCGGCGAGGATGCCCACGGGGCGCATGCAGCCGCCCTCCGCGTGGGGCGGGTTGGCGATGACGTGCACGTCCGCGACCGCGCCGTCCTCGATGGTAACGATGGTGAAGCAATCGGCATGGCCGAAGTGGGCCGAGCGCTGGGCGTCGAGGCCGCCTTCACCGATGGAGGGAACTGCGAGCTTCATGTAGGAGCCACCTTTCGCTGATTCCGAGATGGTTGGGATGGCCCCATGGTAGCGCTCTTCGATCTTCGTTGCGAATGTGACGAAACCGTCAGGGCTGCGTAGGCAAAACCGATGGCTGCCGTGGTGCAGCGCTGCGACCATGTGCATGGGGGTGCGGCGAAAGGAGCCGCGCCTATCGCGGGAGACCGGGCAGAGCATGGGTTTTATGCTGCAGTTTTTGCGATGGATTCGCCAGGGCGCGTTCGATGTGCCCGCGATCTCGTCCGTGTTGGCGTCGCCCATCGTGGCATATCGCGATGAACGCGGTCTTCCTCGGCGCGCGTCCGGCGTGCCCGGTGCTCGCGTTCGCGTTCGCACTCTTGGCTGTGTCCGCGCTGGGCGTCTTCTATCTGGCATGACGGTGTATGCCCTACGACTGCATCGGGTTGGTCGAAAAGGGCGGAACGCGTGGGTTCGGACGGGGATAGGCCGTGGAATCGCGAGGTTGCATGAATGGGTGGAGAAGAAGGGCGCTATCATGGTTGGGAAACAACCGAAGCTAACATTGTCGTCCGGGCGAGCGCTCGGGCGTCGCCTGCGTGACAAGGGGAATCGGAATGCATCGAGAGAGAACGCGCGACAGGGAGGCCGTCCGCTCCGGGGATTGGGCCGTGCAGCGCACGGCGATGCCCGATGCGGCCGTCGCGGGCGGCCGCGTGCAGGATGCGGCTCCATCTCCGGGCGCCGCATCCTGCACCTGGCCGCTGCACCTGGACGCGCTCGAGATCGGGCACGATGCGGTGGTGACCGCGGTGGACTGCGACGATGCCTCGCTCCGGCAGCATATCCTCGATATGGGGCTCACGCCCGGTACCGAGGTGACGATGATGAAGTACGCTCCCATGGGCGATCCGCTGGAGATTCGCCTGCGCGGCTACGAACTCACGCTGCGCCGCGCCGACGCCGCGCGCATCTCGTTGGCCAACGTGCACGAGGCGCATGGAAACGACCGCGTGAACGCGAAGATCGGCGATACGGAGCATCCCGCGCTGGGCGAGAAAACGTACCGCCCGCGCCCCGGCGAGCATCCGATTCCGGCGGGCGAACCGCTGGCGCTTGCCCTGGCGGGAAACCAGAACTGCGGCAAGACGACGCTCTTCAACCAGCTTACGGGCTCGAACCAGCATGTGGGCAATTTCCCCGGGGTGACGGTCGACCGCAAGGACGGCGTCATTCGGGGCCATGCCGAGGCCACCATCACCGACCTGCCGGGCATCTACTCGCTTTCGCCGTATACGAGCGAGGAGGTGGTGAGCCGCAACTTCATCCTCACCTCCCGGCCCGATGCCATTGTGAACATCGTGGATGCGACGAATATCGAGCGCAACCTGTATCTCACGATGCAGCTGATGGAGCTCGATCGACCCATGGTGCTCGCGCTCAACATGATGGACGAGGTGACCGCTAACGGTGGCGCCATCGACGTGAACCTGCTCGAGAGCATCCTGGGCATTCCCGTGGTGCCCATCTCGGCTGCACGCAACGAGGGTACGAGCGAGTTGATCGAGCACGTTCTGCATGTGGCGCGTCATCGCGAGCGCCCCGGCCGGCTCGATTTCTGCGCTTCCCAGGGGCCGGATGGGGGCGCGCTGCACCGGTGCATCCATGGCGTGGCGCATCTGGTGGAAGATCATGCGCGTCGGGCGGGGATCCCGCTGCGCTTCGCGGCGACCAAGCTCGTCGAAGGAGACGAGCTGGTGCGCGAGGCGCTGGCCCTCGACCAAAACGAGCTCGAGGCGCTCGAGCACATCATCGCGCAGATGGAGGAGGAATCGGGTAAGGACCGGCTCGCCGCCCTCGCCGACATGCGCTTCGCATTTATCGGAGAGGCCTGCCGGCGTTGCGTGGTGAAACCGCATGAGAGTCGCGAGCACAAGCGCTCCGTGGCCATCGACCGCATCCTGACCGGTCGCTTCACGGCGTTCCCCGCCTTCATCCTCATCATGGGCCTGGTGTTCTGGCTGACGTTCGGCGTGGTGGGCGCCTGGCTGCAGGGGCTTATGGAAGAGGGCGTTTCGGCTTTGACCGCGTTCGTGGACGGCGGCCTGTCGGCCTGGGGCGTGAACCCGGTGGTGCATTCCCTCGTGATCGACGGCATCTTCGCCGGCGTCGGCAGCGTGCTGTCGTTCCTGCCGCTCATCGTGGTGCTGTTCTTGTTTCTCTCCATGCTCGAGGATTCGGGCTACATGGCGCGCGTCGCCTTCGTGATGGACAAGGTGCTGCGGCGGTTCGGCCTCTCGGGTCGCAGCTTCGTGCCCATGCTCGTGGGCTTCGGCTGCAGCGTCCCAGCCATCATGTCGACGCGCACCCTGCCTTCCGAGCATGACCGCAAGATGACCATCATGCTCACGCCCTTCATGAGCTGCTCGGCTAAGTTGCCGGTATACGGCCTGCTCGCGGCGGCATTTTTCGGCAGGGCATCGGTTCCGGTGATGGTGTCGCTCTATCTCCTGGGCATCGTGGCGGGGATGGTCGTGGCGCTTATCTTCAAGAAGACGGCGTTTCGCGGCGAGCCCGTGCCGTTCATCATGGAGCTGCCGAACTACCGTTTTCCGAGCATGAAGACGACGGTCCTGCTTGCGTGGGATAAGGCGAAGGACTTCATCACGCGCGCCTTTACGCTGATCTTCGCCGCGAGCGTGGTGATCTGGTTCCTGCAGACATTCGATTTCCAGCTCAACGTGGCGGCTGATCAGTCGCAGAGCCTGCTCGCCGGTTTGGGCGGCCTGCTCGCGCCACTGCTCGCGCCGCTCGGGTTCGGCGACTGGCGCGCCTCCACGGCTCTGGTGACCGGATTGCTGGCAAAGGAGAGCGTCATCTCGACGCTTTCGGTTCTGCTGGGAACCGAGTCCGCAGCCGCCCTCACCGGGTTGTTCACGCCGCTGACGGCCTATGTCTTCCTGGTGTTCACGCTTCTGTACCCGCCGTGCGTGGCGGCTATCGGTGCGGTGAAGAACGAGCTGGGCGCGAAGTGGGCGCTAGCGGTGTTCGTCTTGCAGATCGGCGTTGCTTGGATCGCGGCCTGGCTCGTGCACCTGGCCGGCATGGCGTTGGGCCTGGCGTAGAGGCGGGCGCGCCCGCCACCGGATACCGGCCGCCGGCCGCCGTTGACGATGTGGAGCGATATACAGCAGCCTGCAGCGCGAGTTCGTGCTGCAGGCTGTTTGTTTGCATATGGACGTCCCGTCGGACCCCGGGATGCTCGATGGCCTTGCGGCGCTGCGCGCGGGTGCGCTGGCGGTGCGATTATGCCCGGAGCATGTCGCGCACGTCGGCTACGACCTGCGCGATGGACATGCCGTGCTGCCCAAGTAGCTCTTCGGGGGCATAGCGGTCGGGGAAGCCCGGCGCCTTGGAGATGCCGTAGCATTTCATGCGCAGCCCGGTGCGCGCGGCGGCGGCGATGACCTGCTGGCCCCAGCCGCCTTCGACGACGCCGTCTTCAAGGGTGATGAGGACGCGGTGGGTGGAGGTGAGGCGGGCGAGCGCGGCGCGGTCGACGCTGCTGGCGAGCCGCGGGTTGACGACCGTGGGGGCGACGCCCAGCTCGGCTTCGACGGCATCGGCGATACGCTCGGCGTAGGGGAGGAAATCCCCCAGGCCCATGATAGCGACCTCTGAGCCCGCTCGCACGGTTTGGTAGCGCGGGATGCTCCAGTCGATAGCCGTGTCGGCCGCGGGCGCCAGATCGGGGCGCGAGGCGACGCCGGTGCCGGGGACGCGGATGAGCACGGGGTGCTCGCGCTGCTCGATGGCCCAGCCGAGCATGGCCAGGTACTCCTCCTGGCAGGTGGGGGCCAGCGTCACGAGGTTGGGCAGGTTGCCCAGCATGGAGAGGTCGAAGAAGCTCAAGTGCGTCTCGGCGGTGGTGCCGAAGATGGAGGCCCCGAAGTCCAGAATGGTTGCCGGCGCGTTGTTGAGGCAGACGTCATGCCAGAGCTGATCGTAGCAGCGCTGCAGGAACACGCCGTAGACGCCGAACACGGGCGATGCGCCCTGCAGCGCGAGGGCGGCCGAGCAGGTGACGGCGTGCTCCTCGGCGATGCCCACATCGACGAACCGGCGGCCGGCTTTCGCGCGTCGCTGCTGGTCGAAGCCCATGATGTAGGGCGTTGCCGCGTTGAGCACGCAGACGCTCGGGTCGCGTTCGATGGCATCCATGAGGAAGGCGCCGGTTATCTCGGCATAGGTGTTGGGGGCGCCGTGCGCTCCGGCGGGCTGCATCGAATCGAGGTCGAACAGCCCCACGTGATGCCAGCGCTCGGGGTTCTCCTCGGCGGCGGCGAATCCCGCCCCCTTGCGCGTATGCACGTGCAGGACGACCGGATGCGCGGTGTCGCGCAGCTCCTCGAGTGCGTCGACGAGCGCTTGGACATCGTTGCCGTGCTCGACGTAGCGGTAGTCGAGGCCCAGGGCGCGGAAGGGGTTGTCGGCTGCCTGTCCGTTCGTGGCGCGCAGCTCGGCCAGGCGCCTGTAGAGGCCGCCGTGGTTCTCGGCGATGGATTGGTCGTTGTCGTTGATGACGATGACCATGCCGGTATCGAGTTCGCCCGCGGCGTCGAGGCCCTCGAAGGCCAGGCCGCCCGAGAGCGCGCCGTCGCCGATGACGGCTACCACGCGGTATGTTTCGTGCGCGAGGTCGCGCGCCATGGCGATGCCGCAGGCGAGGCTGACCGATGTGGAGGTGTGGCCCATGGAGAACAGGTCGTATTCGGATTCGCGCGGATTGGCGAACCCCGATGCCTCGTCCGCGCGGTCGCGATCGAGGAAGGCGCCGGCGCGCCCGGTGAGCATCTTGTGCGCATAGGTTTGGTGCGAGACGTCGAAGACGATGCGGTCGCGCGGGGCGTCGAACACGTGGTGCAGGGCGACCGTGAGCTCGACCGCGGCAAGGTTGGATGCGACGTGCCCGCCCTCGCGCGCACAGTACGCGAGGATCGCGTGGCGCAGCTCGGAACAGAGCGTGACGAGCCCGGATGCGTCGAGGGCTTGCACGTCTGCAGGTGATGCAATGCGGTCCAAGATCATAGCGTTGCTTGTCGCTCCCATACTCGTTGGATAGACGGCCGGCCGAGGCGCATCGCCATGCCCGGAGGCGTGGACGCGCGGGCCGCCATGGATGGAATGACAAGTTTCTCACAGGTATCCTGGGCGCGTGACCAGATTGGCGCGCACCGTCGCCGTGACAAATTCACTCCACACTCAAATGTAGCCGTATGCATGGGAGCTTGCAATTGCCGTCCGTGAGCGGACGGGGAGCGGTAGTGCATGTGAGCTGCGAAGATCGGGGTCGCTTCGCGTGGTTTCCATAAAAGGTTAGCCATGGGAAACAAAATGATGCAAAGCTTGTGCCGTAGTGTAGGATAGGACGAAAAGATCAAGGATCGGACGTGGGGCCGCGCCGCGCTACGGCGAGCCGGCCCGGCGATAGGGGGCGTGGCATATGTATGACAACTCGCTTGCGTTGATGGGCAGCCTGCGCGATGCGGGCATCGATTATCGAAGCGATACGCCGATCGATGACGAGAACCTCGTCGATACCGTGCGCGTGGGATGGGAGGGCGCCCATCTGCCGGCGACGACCATCTTGCTGCGCGTGAACGATCGAGGGGCGCATCTGGAGGTCGAGAACCTGGGATGCGTCGCCCCCGGTCTGCGCGCGCAGGCGCTCGAGCTGGTCAACGCGCTCAACGGCGCCTATCGCTGGGTGACGTTCGTACTGGAGGACGACGGCCGCTTGAGCTGCTCGTCCGATGTGTTCCTGGTGCCCGAGGTGGCGGGCCTGTTCGGCATGGCCGCGATGGGCCGCATGTTCGACACGCTCGACGAGGTCTATCCGCGCGTGCGGGCGGTGCTGTGCTAGCAGCTCGGGCTGCCGATGCGGACGGCGCGTGGACATGTGCCGCGACGGGTCCGTTGTACGTGAAAACCGTGCTTCGAAGGAGGCGTTACGATGACCGATACATTTGGACAGGCGTTGCTGTGGGCGGCGATGGGTTGCGGCTTCACCTGGCTCATGACCACCGCGGGCGCCGCGATGGTATTTTTCTTCCGCAGCGACCGGAGATTCATGCACCACATCTTCTTGGGTTTCGCTGCGGGCGTCATGATCGCGGCCTCGGTGTGGTCGCTGCTCAATCCGGCGATCGAGCAAGCCGAGGAGCTCGGGCAGATCGGTTGGATTCCCGCGGCGGGCGGTTTCTTGCTGGGCGTCGCCTTCCTGTTCGCGCTCGATACCTTCCTGCCGCATCTGCATCCCGAGAGCGCGGAGCCCGAGGGCGTGCGGACGAGCTGGAAGCGCACGACGCTGCTGGTCTCTGCCGTCACGCTGCACAACATTCCCGAGGGGATGAGCGTGGGCCTGCTGTTCGCCATGGCCGCCCAGGCCACCGGTGCGGCTTCCGACGCCTATCTGGGCATGGCGATCGCGTTGGCCGTGGGGATGGGGCTGCAGAACTTCCCGGAGGGCGCCGCCGTATCGCTGCCGCTTGCGCGCGAGGGCATGGGCCGGGGCAAGGCGTTTCTCATGGGGAGCCTGTCGGGCATCGTGGAGCCGGTCTTCGGCATCGCGGTGGTGCTGGCGGCTGGCTGGATCACGCCGTTCATGCCGTGGATGCTCGCGTTCGCCGCGGGTGCCATGATCTACGTCGTGGTCGAGGAGCTCATTCCCGAAGCGCACCTGGGGGAGCACTCCAACGTGGGCACGTTGGGCGTGATCGCCGGATTCGTGTTGATGATGGTGCTGGACGTGGCGCTGGGCTAGGGTGCGGACCGGAACCGCTCTCGTCTTTTGCCTTGGGATGGCGATGCCGCGCCCTATCGTCCGGCGGCGTGCATCGCCGGGGCCTTGCCGTATCATGGGTGAAGAATCGCGACGCGTGCTGCAGGAGGATGAACGCATGATCAAGCTGTTTGCCAGCGACCTCGATGGAACGCTGTTCAATCTTGCCCATATGATGGACCCGGCCATCCGCTCGGCGCTGAAGGCCGTCACCGCTTCCGGCGCCCATTTCGCCGTGGCGACGGGGCGCGCCATGCGCTCGACCGACGACTTCGGATTTCGAGGCGTGCCGATCGAGGCGGTCTGCTCCAACGGCGCGATCGTGCTCGATCGGTCGGGCCGCGCGATCAAGAGCTATCCCATCGACCCGGCGTTCCTGAAGGAGCTCGTCGAAGCGTTTCCAGGCGCGTGCCTGGAGTGCGTGGGGCTCGATCGCACGTATGTGACCGGCTCCTTCGAGGACCTGATGTCCGGTTTCGTGGCGAAGGGCGGCGTCGCCTCCCAGGTGAAGATGGCTGCGCTGCGCATCCGCCGTCGTCAGATGCGATCCGATTGCGTGTTCGGCCAGGGCGCCGACGACGTCGTGGCGCATGATATCTGCAAGGTGAACGCCCGCGTCGCGGACCC
This sequence comes from Collinsella sp. D33t1_170424_A12, assembly GCF_015554865.1. Classification (NCBI taxonomy): domain Bacteria; kingdom Bacillati; phylum Actinomycetota; class Coriobacteriia; order Coriobacteriales; family Coriobacteriaceae; genus Collinsella; species Collinsella sp. D33t1_170424_A12. Next base: position 13,923 of record NZ_JADNJJ010000035.1, read on the forward strand.
CGGTCTCGAGGCGGAGCTCAAGGCCTTTCTGGCCGAGCATGAGCGCGAGGCTACCAATGCGCCGTTCAACCCCGTGATGTTCGAGATCACGGCCGCCGGCGTCGATAAGGGCGCCGCGCTCGAATGGCTTGCCGGCTACCTGGGTATCGAGCTCTCCGAGGTCGCCGTCTACGGGGACGGCGGTAACGACGTCGCGATGCTCGAGCGCTTCGAGCATGCCTACGCTACGGGCAGCGGCGCCGACGACGCAAAGCGCGCTGCCGGCAACGTGATCGGCAGCTGCGCGGCGTACGCGGTGCCGCGGCACATGGTCGCGACGGTTCGCGCGCAGGGGGCGGTTGGCGCGTACACGCGCATCGACTAGCCTCGCATCCTCCTGCTCCATATCGCTTTTCAGCGCCCCGCCTCAAATTGGTGCCTGTCCCTTTAATATGAGTTGAACATTGTCAAGAGGCAAAACCGGCCCGGCCGTCCGCGGAGCTACCGCGTACGGCCGGG
>NZ_JADNJJ010000036.1:0-8126 GCF_015554865.1 Collinsella sp. D33t1_170424_A12
AACGCGCGCACGGCTTCGGGATGATCGCGCGCAAACGCCCGGCGCACCACCGTCACGCCCGTGACCAGCTTGGAACCGCTCGCACCCGCTGCGCGCTCCCACGCCTCCGCAAGGTCGATACGCGGAGCCAACCGCTCGCTTCGCGCGCAGGCCGCCGTGGCGAAGGGTTCGGGAAGCACCCCGATCCTGTCGGGATCTTCCACGAGCAGCGCCGCGACCTCGTCCGGCGCGCTCTTGAACTCGAGCCGCACCGCATCGGACAACCCCGCCGCATCCAGCAGGTAACGCACCGTATATTCCGGGATGGCGCCCTTGCCCGCGAGGTGCACCGTGGCACCCGCGAGGTCCGCCAGCTCCGACACGCGATCGTCGCCTGTGACCACGCTCAGCACGCCAAGCGTATTCACGTTGAGCACCGCAACGCCGCCGTTCGACTTGGCATACAGCACGCTCGCCATGTTGGCGGGCACCAGCGCGATATCCACCTCGCCGTGAAGCAGCCGCGGCGCGGCCTCTTCGATGGACCCCATGAGCGAGAATGCGGGCGAGCCCGGCACCTTGCCGTCTTTTGCCCAGGCCATCAGCGGGACGAGCCCGATCGATGTAGGCCCCTTGAGCGAGGCGATGCGCATCGCGTTGGCGGACGACCCCGACCACGCCCGCGCGCCGCCGGGAACATCGTGCGCACCGCAGCCGGCCATGGCGATGGCCGCGCAAGCCGACGCCGTCGAGCACAGCCAGGCACGCCGCGTCATCATGCTGTTCATTCGCCCACCCCTTACCAGCCGGACGCGCCGCCGTGCGCGCGACCGCTCGATCCTCGTTGAACGCCGGCCGACCGATGCGAGCAGCCAGCGTCCGGGGTTCATCGCGCGCTCGCGCGAGAACCGGTTTCGTCCCCCCGATGGTAATGCAGCGCGTCCGCGCCGCGCAAACGAAACGCTTCGCTCGCGCGCGTCCGCCCGAACCGAGCTTCCATGCCCGCGCATATGCATTTGGCGCATTTGTGGGAGGGCGCCGCGAATCCCCGCGCTCCCCGCCCGACACGCCGCCTTCAACGTATAATCGCTGCTGTTCAACCATTTGAAAGGCATGTTATGACCCTGCGCGACACCCCGCATATCCCGCACCACGTCCCTCGTCCCGAGCTGCTCGCCCCCGCCGGCGGCCCCGCGCCCTTCGCCGCCGCGCTCGCCGCCGGCGCCGACGCCATCTACTGCGGCATGGGCTCGTTCAACGCCCGCCGCAAGGCCGACAACTTCACCGACGATACGTTCGAGGCAGCCTGCCGCGCCGCGCACCTCGCCGGCGCACGCGTCTACGTGACCGTGAACATCGTCATCAAGGACGAAGAGATGATCGAGGCGCTCGAGCTCGTCCGCCGCTGCGCGCGCCTGGGAGCCGACGCCTTCATCATCCAGGACTGGGGCCTTTTCCGCGAGGTACGCCGCCTCATGCCGCAGATCGAGACGCACATCTCCACGCAGGCGAACATCCACGACGTGCGCGGCACCGCCTGGTGCCGCGATGCCGGCGCGGACCGTGTCACGCTCTCGCGCGAGCTCTCCGTGGCCGAGATCGCGCAGATCTCGCAGGTCGGCATCGACCTCGAGGTGTTCGCCCATGGAGCCATCTGCTTTTGCTATTCCGGCGTCTGCCTGCTGTCGAGCTTCGCCCGCGCGGGCCGCTCCGCCAACCGCGGCATGTGCGCCCAGCCCTGCCGACTGCCCTACGAGCTCGTCAACGAACAGGGCCGCGTGCTTTCGCCCGCAAACCGCGAGCGCCCGCTGTGCCCGCGTGACACCAACACCTCCGAGATGGTTTCCGAGCTGCTCGACGCCGGCGCCGCCGCACTCAAGCTCGAGGGCCGCATGAAGGCCCCGGACTACGTTTACTCCATCGTTGACGTATACCGCCGCCAGCTCGACGACATCCTGGCCGGACGCCGCACGGACCCCGAGAGCGCCCAAGCGCGTGCGCGTCAGCTCAAGCGCTGCTTCAACCGCGATTTCACCACCGAGTACCAGCACGGCGCCTCGGGCGACGAGATGATGAGCTACGAACGGTCGAATAACCGCGGCCAGCTGGTTGGCGAGGTGCTGGGCAGCGCGCCCGCGCGCCGTGACGTTCGCGGCCTGCACCCCGACGACCGCCGCCGTCGCGCCGCCGTCGCACGGATCCGCCTCTTCGAGCCCGTTGGGAAAGGCGACTTGCTCGAGCTTCGCCACGACGACGAGTTCGACCAATTCCTCACCACGATCGCGCCAGAAGACGCGCAGACGGGCGAAACCATCCAGTGCGATATCCCGCGCGCCATGCCCGCGGGCAGCCGCGTTCGCATCATTCGCAGCCAAAGCGCCATCGATACGGCGAACGCCGTGCTCAAGCGCGATATCCCGCGCAAGCGCCCCGTACACGTGAAGGTGCGCGCCCGTCTGGGCGAACCCTTCGCCGTCACGCTCTCCTGCGTCGACGATGATAGCCGTGCGGCCGAGGCTACCGGCTTCATCGTGGAAGCCGCTCGGACACGCGCCGTCACCCGCGACGACCTCGTCGAGCACGTGGGCCGCATGGGCTCCTCGCCTTTTGAGGCGGCGTCCTTCGACATCGATATGGACGATACCTGCGGCATGGGCTTCTCGGCCGTACACAAGGTTCGCGCCGCCGCCTGCGCCGCACTCGAAGAGGCGCTTCTCGCTCCATACGCTTCACGCGACCGCGAACTGGGTCGTTTGGATGACATCGCCGGACGCGCCTGTATCGCGCGCGAAGGCGCCGGCGTTGACACCGTCGCCGTCGATACCGAATCCGACTCCCGGCGCGCCGTCCTATGCGTGATGGCCCCGAGCCTCGAAGCCGCCCGGACCGCGCGAGAGCACGGCGCCGACGCCATCTATCTCACGGCAGACACGCTCGCTGCAAGCGATATCCAGCCGCATGAGATCCTGGAACTTGGGATCGTCCCCGTGCTCGACGAGGTGTGCCGCGAGGCGGACCACGCCCGCCTAGACCCCTGGATCATCCCGGACGCGCCCGTTGCCGTCGGCACTATATCCGAGCTCGCATTGGCATCGACTCGAGGCGCCCGTGCCCAGCTACGTTCCTGCATCCCCGTGCACAACCTCGCATGCGCGACCATGCTTGCTGAATCCGGCGCACAGCTCGCCTGGCTCTCACCCGAACTTATCCTCGCCGAGATCGAGCGCTTCGCTCCCTCAGCGCCCCTTGCCTTCGGTATCGAGGTATATGGCAGGCCGCGCGTGATGACGAGCGAGCACTGCATCCTCCAGGTCGCCAGCGCCTGCATCCACGACTGCACGCGCTGCGGACTGCGCCGCCAACGCCTCTGGCTGCGAAACATCGACGGCAAGATGCTTCCCGTAACCACCGACATCCACGGCCGCTCCCACCTCTACGACGGCACGCCGATCGACCTTACCCCCCAGATTCCGCAGCTCCTCTCCGCCGGCGTATCCCACTTCATGGTAGACGCCACCCTTATGGACGAAGACGAGCTCAAGCGCACCGTCGTCCACGCGCGCCGCGCCCTTGACGCCGCCCTCGCCGGGCGAACCCCGACCAAACGCCTTCCCGGCACCTCAGCTGGCTGCCTCTTCGTAGGCGTAGAGTAACCAACTCCCGCCGCGCATCCCGAATAGAACAACGGCTCGTATCCCCTCCAGGATACGAGCCGTTTTGCTTGGGTCGAAGCAAGGACGCTGATTGAGCGCCGCGCCCCGATGCCCGCGACCAGAGAGGGCCCCGTACTCGACACAGCGGCGCGCCTTGCGGGGCACCGCCCTGCAACAGCGTTCCTGATCGTGACTCGAGCAGCCAAATGTATGCCATCGCATATCCAAGGCCCGCGACGAGCGAGGACCCCATGCTCGCCACAGTGGCGCGCCTTGCGGGGCACCGCCCCGCAGCAGCGTTCCGGACACCCGCCCCTCCCATCAAGTCGCTCCAACGCACCGCTGTACCCGCACCGACCCCAAGCTCGACCTCGACAAAAAACGGACCCGTAGGTCCGTAAACGTAGGGCGGCCCCGGGAGGATTCCCGAAGGGTGTTCTGAGAGGCGAAGCCTCGAACACACCCGAAGGGAACCTCCCGGGGCCGCCCGGCGAGAGTTCTTAGGACCTAATCCTTAGAACTTGTGACCGCACTTCTTGCAGATGCGCAGCTTGGTCTTGTGACCGTCGAGCTCGCCGGCCTCGTGGCCAACGCGGGTGCGCTGGTTGCACTTGGGGCAAACGAGGTTGACGTTGGAAGCGTCGATAGCAGCCTCCTGCGGAACGATACCGCCCTGCTGGTTCTGCTGGTTGGGCTTGACGGCCTTCTTGACGATGGCGACGCCCTCGACAACGACCTTGCCCTCCTTGGGGAGCGCGCGCAGAACGATGCCCTGCTTGCCGCGATCCTTGCCGGAGAGCACCTCGACCTTGTCGCCCTTCTTGATGGACATAGACATAGTGGTCTCCCCTAACTACAGGGTCTCGGGTGCGAGCGAGACGATCTTCATGTACTTCTTATCACGAAGTTCGCGAGCGACGGGCCCGAAGATACGGGTGCCGACGGGCGAACCGTCGTCCTTGATGACGACGCAAGCGTTGTCATCAAAGCGGATGTAGGAACCGTCCTTGCGACGGACCTCCTTCACGGTGCGAACGACGACGCACTTGACAACGTCCTTCTTCTTGACGTTGGCACCAGGCGTAGCCTCCTGCACGGCAGCGACGATGACGTCGCCGATTCCCGCATAGCGGCGCTTGGAACCGCCAAGCACCTTGATGCAGCGAACCTTGCGTGCGCCGGAGTTGTCGGCGACGTTCAGCATGGTTTGCATTTGAATCATGGTAGTTCCTCCGAACCTAGACCAGCGAGAGGTGCGCCGCCCGTAACGGCAGCCGATGGCTGCCAGAGCAGGCGCACATCGCTGGGGGTATTACACGTCGTGCTTACTTGGCGCGCTCGATGATCTCGACGAGACGCCAACGCTTCATCTTGGACAGAGGACGGGTCTCCATAACCTTGACGGTGTCGCCGAGGCCGGCCGTGCACTCCTCGTCATGGGCGTGGAGCTTCTTGGTGCTGGTCATCATCTTGCCATACTTGGGATGACGCTTGCGCTCGGTGATCTGGACAACGATGGTCTTGTTGCCCGAGATGGAGACGACAACGCCCTGACGGACCTTGCGCGTGTTGCGCGCTTCAGTCGTTTCAGCCATGTTCTACTCCTGAAATCTACTCGGTGACAGCGGACTTCTCCGCTGCGATCTGACGGGCGCGCTGCTCGGTGAGGATACGTGCGATATCCTTCTTCACGGTCGAAACGCGAGAAGTGTTGTCCAGCTGGCTGGTGGCCATCTGGAAGCGAAGGTTGAAGAGCTCGGCACGGTTCTCTTTCAGCTTCTCAACGAGCTGCTCGTCCGAAAGCTCACGAATCTCTGCGGGCTTCATTACTTAGCCTCCCCGTCCTGATTAGCGCGGGTAATGATCTTGGTCTTGATGGGCAGCTTGTGCTGAGCAAGACGCAGGGCCTCGCGGGCGATCTCCTCGGAGACGCCGGCGATCTCGAACATAACGCGGCCCGGCTTGACGACGGCCACCCACTCCTCGGGGTTACCCTTACCAGAACCCATGCGGGTCTCCGCAGGCTTCTTCGTGATGGGCTTGTCCGGGAAGATGGTGATGTAGACCTTACCGCCACGCTTCATGTAGCGGGTCATGGCGATACGAGCGGCCTCGATCTGACGGTTGGTGATCCAGTGACGCTCGAGAGCCTGGATACCGAACTCACCAAAGTGGAGCTGGGTGTTGCCCTTGGCCTGGCCCTTCATGGAGCCACGCTGCACCTTACGGTGGAGAATACGCTTAGGAGCAAGCACTACTGACCCCTCCTCTCGTTGTTACGACGACGAGGACGGGAAGAGCCCTCGAGAGCCGGGTTGGGAACAGGCTGGCCCGGGAGCTTCTCGCCCAGGTAGATCCAGACCTTGATACCGCAGGAACCCATGGTGGTGTGTGCGGTGGCGGTGCCGTAATCGATCTTGGCACGCAGGGTGTGCAGCGGCACGCGACCCTCGCGGTACCACTCGCGACGGCCCATCTCGGCGCCACCCAGACGACCGGAGCACTGGATACGGATACCCTTGGCGCCGGCCTTGCGAGCGGACTGAACAGCCTTGCGCATGGCGCGACGGAAGGCCACGCGGCCCTCGAGCTGCTCGGCGATGGACTGGGCAACGAGGTTGGCGTCCAGCTCGGGGCGCTTGATCTCGATGACGTCGACGGCGAGCTGGCCCTTCTCGACGCCAGCGACCTTCTCGAGCTCGGTGCGGAGGCCGTCGATCTCGGCGCCCTTCTTACCGATGACGATGCCGGGGCGGGCGGTGAGGATGATGACCTTCACCTTGTCGCCGGCGCGCTCGATCTCGACGCGGGAGACAGCGGCACGGGAGAGGCGCTTGCTCAGGAACTTGCGGATCTCGAGGTCGTTACCGAGGGTCTCGGCATAGTTCTTCTCGGCGAACCAGCGGGAGCGCCAGTTCTCGGTGATGCCGAGACGGAAACCAGTGGGGTAAACTTTCTGACCCATGACGCTTATGCCTCCTTTCGAGGAGCGACGATGATGGTAATGTGGCTGGTGCGCTTGAGGATGCGGGAAGCGGAGCCCTTAGCGCGAGGACGGATACGCTTGAGCGAGGGACCCTCGTCAACGTAGGCGGCCTTCACGACCAGATCCTGGGCGCGCATCTGGTTGTTGTTCTCAGCGTTGGCCACGGCGGAGCGGAGAACCTTCTCCACGTCCACGGCGACGTGGCGATCGCAGAAATGCAGGATATCGAAGGCGGCCGCGACGGACTTGCCACGGACCAGATCGACGACCAGACGAGCCTTGCCCGGGGAGACGCGCACGTACTTGGCCGTGGCGCGGACCTCGCGGCTCGCGATGTCGGTAGACTTAGTTGCCATTTACGTAGACCCCCTATTTGGCCTTGTGGGCACGGAACGTACGGGTCGGCGCGAACTCGCCGAGCTTATGACCAACCATGGACTCCGTGACGTACACGGGGACATGCTTGCGGCCGTCGTGGACGGCGATGGTGTGGCCAACCATCTCGGGGAAGATGGTGGACGCGCGGGACCAGGTCTTCACGACGTCCTTCTTGCCGGCCTCGTTCATCGCGATGATACGCGAGAGGAGGCGAGCCTCTACGAACGGGCCCTTTTTGAGACTTCTGCTCATAAGTGCTAACTCCTAAAACTCGGTATCGAACTACTTCTTGCGACGACGGATGATGAGGTCGTTGGAGACCTTCTTCTTCTTGCGGGTACGATAGCCCTTCGTCGGCTTGCCCCACGGAGTAACGGAGGGACGACCAGAGGTGTGGTTCTTGCCCTCGCCACCGCCGTGCGGGTGGTCGACCGGGTTCATGACCGTACCGCGGACGGTCGGGCGGATACCGAGGTGACGGCTACGGCCAGCCTTGCCGATGACGATGTTGGAGTGCTCGGCGTTGCCGACCTCACCAACGGTAGCGCGGCAGGTGAGCAGGATGCGACGCATCTCGGAAGAGGGCATGCGCACGATGGCGTACTTGCCCTCCTTGCCCATGAGCTGGCAGGCGGTACCGGCGGAACGAGCGATCGCAGCGCCCTTGCTGGGCTGGAACTCGATCGCGTGGATCAGGGTACCGACGGGAATCTCGGAGAGCGGCATGGCGTTGCCGGGCTTGATGTCGGCGCCCACGCCGGAGATGACGGTGTCGCCAACCTTGAGGCCCTTGGGGGCCAGGATGTAGCGCTTCTCACCGTCGACGTAGTGGAGCAGAGCGATGCGCGCGGAGCGGTTGGGGTCGTACTCGATGGTGGCAACCTTGGCGGGCACGCCGTCCTTGTTGCGCTTGAAGTCGATGCGACGATACTGACGCTTGTGGCCGCCGCCCTGGTGACGGACGGTGATGCGACCCTTGTTGTTACGACCAGCCTTCTTGGGAAGCGGCTCGAGGAGCGACTTCTCGGGCTTGGTGCAGGTGATCTCGGAGAAGTCCGAGATCGTCTGCCAGCGGCGACCTGCGCTGGTCGGCTTAAGATGCTTTACAGCCATTACTAAATCCCTTTCGA
>NZ_JADNJJ010000037.1:0-6171 GCF_015554865.1 Collinsella sp. D33t1_170424_A12
GGTTCCAAGCTGGTCACGGGCGTGACGGTGGTGCGCCGGGCGTTTGCGCGCGATCATCCCGAAGCCGTGCGCGCGTTTGCCGCCGCCCATCGCGCGAGCGCGGCAGAGGTGGTGCGGCACCCGGATGCGTGGGCGCAGGCGGTTGCCGATGCGGGGATCGTGGCGAAGGCCGAGCTGGCGGCGCGTGCGATTCCGCGCTGCAACATTGTGTGCCTCGAGGGAGCCGAGATGCGCGATGCGCTCCGCGGATACCTCGGGGTGCTGTACGACGCCGATCCCGCATCGGTGGGCGGTTCCTTGCCGGGAGAGGACTTCTACCTTGATGTAGAGGCGGGCGAGGGCGCATGAGGCGGCTGCGTGTCCTTGCGTTCGGTCGTGCCTCGGCGCTCGCCGCGGCGGGCTGGCTCGTGGTGTGGCAGCTCGTCTCGTGGGCGGTCGCGGCTCCGGTGGTCCTGCCCGGTCCTCTCGAGGTGGCCGGCGCGCTCGTCGCGGGGTTGGGCGACGGGGCGTTCCGGCGCGCGATCCTGTGGTCGGCGGGCCGGATCATGCTGGGGCTTGGGATGTCCTATCTGCTAGCTGTGCCGCTGGCATGGGTGTCGCGCCGTTGGGATGCCGTGCGCGCGGCCGCGCGCCCGCCCTTGCGCGTGATGCACGCGGCTCCCATCGCGTGCACGGCGGTGCTGTTGCTGCTGTGGTTCGGTTCGGCATGGGTGGGGTGCGCCGCCGTGGTGCTGGTAGCGCTGCCGAGTTTGTATTTTCCCCTGCTTGCCGGCCTGGATGCAGCACCTGCGCAGCAGCGCGAGGTCTTCGATGCCTTCGATGTTCACGGGCCGCGCCGCTGGATCGGTTCGACCTGGCAGCAGACGGTCCCCGCGCTTCGCGCGGCGGGCGCGGGCGCGGTTGGCATGGCTTGGAAGGCGGGCGTGGCGGCCGAGCTCATCGGCATCTCGCAGGGAAGCGTGGGCGAACAGGTCTTCCAGGCGAAGGTCCTGCTCGAGACCGCCGATGTGTTCGCATGGGCGATGGTGGTGGTGCTGCTGTCGACGGCGTGCGAGCGCGTGCTGGATGCGGTGCTTGCGCAGAGCGCATCATGGGCGCTGCGAATCGCGACCCGCGTTCGGCGATCGAGCGGGGAGGGCACGTGCTGCGGCGCCGTTTGCCTGCGGCATGCGCGTTTGGCGCATGACGGGTGCGCTCCGGTCTCGCTGACGGTGGCGCCAGGAGAGCGCGTCTGCCTCATGGCGCCCTCGGGGGCGGGCAAGACGTCGTGCCTGCGCATGATCGCCGGCCTCGACGAGCCCGCGGCGGGCGCGGTCGAGGTGCGCGGCCGTATCGCGATGCGGTTCCAGGAACCGCGTTTGATCGAGAGCGCCACAGCCGTTCAGAACATCGCCCTCTTTGCGAACGGCGCGCTCGATTCGGCGGAAATCGCGGCGAACCTCGGCGCGTTGGCGCCGGGTCTGGATGCGTGCGCACCGGTATCGTCGCTTTCGGGCGGCCAGCGCGGCCGCGTGGCGCTTCTGCGCGCCCTCGGGGCGCCCGCCGATATCGTGTTGCTAGACGAGCCGTTTTCCGGGCTTGACGAGGCGGCGCATCGCGCCACGGCGGCTTGGGTGGCGGAGGTGGCGGGGAAGCGCGCGCTCGTGGTGGCCACGCACGATCCGCGCGATGCGGAGCTGCTGGGTGCTCGCGTAGTCGTTTTGGATGCGCCCGGCGGAGGCGCGGACGGGTCGGCACCGAGCTGTTGGGAATAGTCGATGCGGAGCAAGGAGCCGCGGTACGAGTTGATATGCGAAGGAGCGAGTCAATGGAAAAGCTAGAGGTAGTTCGTTCGGCAGCCGCATCCCTTGAAGCGGGGAGACCGGTCGAGCTCGTGGTGCTCGCGGCCACGCGCGGGCCGTCGGCGCGCGGGGCCGGCGCGTGGCTCGTCGTGAACGAGGGGGGCGCGTGCGCGGGCACGGTGGGGGGTAGCGCTATCGAGGCGCTGGCGATCCGTACGGCGCGCGAGCTGCTTGCAGCCAAGCGCTCGTGCTTGGCGAGCTACGACCTGGGCGGCCGGGCGGGCGAGACGGGGGCAGCCTGCACCACCGTCTGCGACCTCGTGTATCTCTATTTTGATAGCGATAAGCTGGAGTTTTACAAGCAGCTTGAAAAATCCCTGGTAGAACGTATCGATTGCGAGCTGTATGTCGACTTGTCGTGCTTAAACGGCGCCCGCGCGCGCGGTGCCGAGCCCCGCCGCGGAGCAAGCGCCTCGGCGAGTATCGATGGCTCGCCGACGATTCGCCTGCAGGCTGCGGGGACGGCTCGCGCCGAGGACCCCGAAGGACTCCTCGGGGCCGCCGCGTATGTCGAGCGCCTGTGTCCGGAGGGGCGCGCCTACATCATGGGTTGCGGCCACGTGGGCCGTGCGCTGGCTCCGGTGCTCGCGCGCGCCGGGTTCTCCGTGGTGGTGTGCGACAACCGGGCCGATGCGCTCGAGGACGCGGGGCTGCCCGAGGGCATGGAGCGCCGCCTGGTCGACTACGGCGACCTGTCCGGCACGTGCGCCATCGGCGCCCGGGATCTGGTGGTGTGCTGCACGTCGTCGCATGGCAGCGATTACGCCGTGGTGGAGCAGGCGCTCGCGGTGGCGCCGGCGTATCTGGGCTGCATGGGAAGCCCCAAGAAGACGGCGCACTTCAAGGAGCGGCTTGCTCGGGCCGGCGCGTCGCCCGAGCTCGTCGAGCGTCTTCATATGCCCGTGGGCGTGCCGATAGCCTGCGAGACGCCGGCCGAGATCGCGATCAGCATCGCGGCCGAGATGATCGATGTGCGCCGCACCGTGTTGATGCCGCGCCCCTAGCGCCGGCGTTTCCGTGCTCGGGGCGCGGCACCGCGCGCTCCCGGTGATGGCCCGCGCTACTCCTCGCTCAGGAAGTCGATGGCGTACTGGGCGGCGAACATGCTGCCGCGGGCCAGCACCGACTCGTCGACCTTGTAGAAGCACGAGTGCTGCGCGAAGGTAGCGCCGATCTGGGGGTTACGGCAGCCTACGAACGCCAGCGCGCCCGGCACCTCGTGCAGGTACTCGGAGAAGTCCTCGCCCGAGAGCGTTCCGCGGTAGGTGCCCACGGCCTCTTCGCCCAGCACCTTGACGAGGGCGTCGCGCCCGCGCTGGGCCGCGGCGGGGTCGTTGTCGACCTTGAGGTTGGCCACGGTGTAGTCGGTGAGCTCGGCTTCGGCGCCCAGGGCCATGGCGGTATGGCTCACGATGCGCTTGATGAGCTCGGGCATCATCTGGTGCGCGGTGGAGCCGTAGGTGCGCACGGTGCCGGTGAGGTAGGCCGAGCCGGCGATGACGTTGCGGGCGGTGCCGCCGTGGATCTCGCCCACGGTCACCACCGCGGGCTCGTAGGGGCTGATCTCGCGCGAGACGATCGTCTGCAGCGCGTTTACGATCTCGGCTGCCGCCATCACGGCGTCCGCGCCGCGCTGGGGCATGGCGCCGTGGCAGGAGGTGCCGTGGATGTCGATGCGGAACCAGTCGGTGTTGGCCATGCGCGGGCCGGGCTCGATGGAGATCTTGCCCGCGTCGACCTCGCTCCAGATGTGCATGGCGAAGGCGCCGTCGCAGTCGCGCGTCGCGCCGGCTGCCACCATCATCTTACCGCCCTTGCCGTTCTCCTCGGAGGGTTGGAACACCACGCGGATCTCGCCGTGGATGTCGTCGGTCATATGGCGCAGGATCTGCAGGGTCCCCAGCATCATGGCGATGTGGCAATCGTGGCCGCAGGCGTGCATGAAGCCCTCGTTGACGGATGCGAACTCCTCCTCGGTGCGCTCGGTCACGGGAAGGGCGTCGATGTCGGCGCGCAGCAGCAGGCGGCGGCGCGGGGTGCCGTCGGCACGGTAGGCGTCCGGGGCGGTGCCGCGCAGCGTTGCCACCACGCCGGTCTCGAGCGGGCGCTCGTAGGGGATGTTCATGGCGTCGAGCTGGCCGCAGATGTCGGAGGTCGTGCGCACCTCGTGCAGGCTCTGCTCGGGGTACTTATGGAAGTGCCGGCGCTGGCGGATGATATAGGGCTCGAATTCCGCGCCGATCTCGCGGATGCCCTGCGTGATCTCCTCGCTCGTATGAACGTGCTCGTGGTCCATGATCTGCTGCGCTCTGGTCTTTACCATGCTTAACAACAACCTTTCCGCTGTGCTTTCGTAAACGGTACGCTGCTTTAACTCTATCACGGTGCATCGCCTATCACCTCAAATTAGGGACAGGCACTTTTCCGAGGTTGGGTGCGCTCAATTTAGGGACAGGCACTTTTCCGAGGTTTGAGGGCGCTTCGAATACGTGCTCGTTTCCAGCGCGGGGTGCCCGGCGCTTCGGCAAGGTGGGTTATTGCTGCTCCAACGGCTCGCATTCCGCGCGTAAAAGCTACTTGGAACGAGGGAGAAAAGGCCTCGTTCCAAAATGAGCCTCCAAACGGCAAAACGGCGCTCTCGCACGGTCGCGGCGGCCCATGCGCCTCAACGCGATCCCGCCTCAGAAAAGTGCCTGTCCCCTTTCTGAGGGGTGCGTTTCCGGGCGGCAAAACGGCGCGCTCGCATAAATACGTGCACGGGGAGGGGAGCTGGGCGGTATGATGCACCCGTATGCCGCGCGATTCCGGTTGGAGCCGCGCCGGCGCTCTCTCATCCATGCGAATCGAAGGCGGCGGAATATGGCTTTCCAGGCAGATTATGTGGTGCGTTCGCGCACGGTGTTTACGTCGGAGCCGGGCGAGGAAAAGCCGCGCGAGCTCGCGTTCGCGGTGGCGGGCGAGCGCATCGTGCAGGTGGGCGCGCCCGACGAGGTGCTCGCCTCCGTGCCCGCGGACACCCCGGTGCGCGACTTCGGCGATGCCTTCGTCTGCCCGGGCTTCCACGACGCGCACCTGCATTTCTTCCACACCGCGCTCGGCTCCTCGCCGTTCCTGCTCATGCACATGGGGGACAGCGAGGCGGAGCTGGTGGAGCGCACGAAGGAGTTCGCGGCCGGCCTGCCGAGTCATGCCTGGGTGGTCACCCAGGGCTGGCGCGATTACCGCTGGGACCCGCCGGTGCCGCCCACCAAGCGCTCCATCGACGAGGCCTTCCCGGACCGTCCCTGCGTCATGTACTCGGGTGACGGCCACACGCTGTGGCTGAACAGCCGCGCGCTGGAGGAGCTCGGCGTCACCCGCGATTCCGTGCCGCCGCAGGGCGGCAGCTACGATAAGGACGAGGACGGCGAGCTCACGGGCATCGTGCGCGAGGCGGCGGCGATGGAGCTGCTGCCGCGCTGCTTGGAGTGGCTCACCGAAGAGGACATCGCCCGCGCTTACGCGGACCAGATGGGCCGCATGGCCGAGCAGGGTATCACCTCGATCTGCGATATGGCCCTCATGCCGCATCCGGGCTGCGATTTCGTTCGCGACGACGTGTACGAGAAGCTCTCCCGCGAAGGCGGGCTCACGTTGCGCGTGCATATGTATCCCACGCTGCTCGACGATCAATCGCGTCTGGAAGACCTGCAGGAGCGCTATGCAGATGATGAGTTCCCGCTGCTGCGCGCGCCGGGGTTCAAGCAGTTCTTCGACGGCGTGAGCAGCCAGCACACCGCGTGGCTCACCGACCCGTACGCCAACGCGCGTACGCCCGGCGACTGCGGGCGCCCCACGGTGCCCGCCGACCGCATGCGCGAGCTGGTGCTGGCGGCTGCCGAGCGCGGTCACTCGGTGCGCATCCATGCGATCGGCGACCGAGCGATCCACGAGGCGATCGATATCTTCGAGGAGGCGCGCGCCTGGTACGGCGAGCCCCTGCAGGGACGCAATACGCTCGAGCATCTGGAGAACCTGCTGCCGGGCGACATCGACCGCCTGCGCGACGCCGGCGTGCTGGCGAGCTCGCAGCCCGGCCATATCACGCTGGATCCGGGTGGCCCCGAGCGCGACCTGGGCCCCGAGCGCAGCCGCATCATGTGGCCATTTGCAACCTACGAGGAGCGCGGCGTGGAGCAGGCGTTCGGCACCGACTCGCCCATCACGGCGGTGACCAGCATGGACGTGCTGTACTGCGCCGTCACGCGCCAAGATCCCTTCACGCACGAGCCCGCGGGCGGCTGGCTGCCGAGCGAGCGCATCTCGGCCGCCGACGCGCTGCGCATCTACA
>NZ_JADNJJ010000006.1:0-6814 GCF_015554865.1 Collinsella sp. D33t1_170424_A12
TCCATGGGCGACTGCGAGCTGCTCGTGGGTGCGTACCCCGACTATAAGATCCACGTTCATTCCAATACCCCCAACCTGGTGCTCGAGCACATGCTGCAGTACGGCCAGGTATACGAGGTGTTCATCCATAACATGGATATCGAGGCGGCCCAGCGTACCGCGAAGATCCATGCCGACCAGCAGGCTGCTTCCGAGCCCGCGAAGCCCCTGGGCTTCGTTGCCGTTGCGGCCGGATCCGGCGAGGCCGACATCCTGAAATCTCTCGGCGTCGACGTGGTCGTGTCGGGCGGTCAGACCATGAACCCCTCCACCGCCGATCTTCTCGATGCGGTTTCCCAGGTGAATGCCGAGGCCGTCATCATCCTGCCCAACAACTCCAACATTCGCATGGCCGCCGATGCGGCTGCTTCCGCTTGCAAGGATAAGCGCGTCGCGGTGGTCCCCACCAAGACCGTGCCGCAGGCGTTCTCCGCGCTCTTCGCCGTTATGCCCGACGCCGATCTCGACGAGTGCGTCGAGGCCATGGTCGAGGCGTTCGCCGAGGTTCGCGATGGCGAGGTTACGCGCGCCGTCCGCGATAGCTCCGCTTCCGACGGCACGCCCATCCACGACGGCGACGTCATGGGCATCATCTCGGGTTCGATCGATATCGTCGGTTCCGATGTGAAGCAGGTCACCGTCGACTGCATCAATCGCATGATGGACGATGAGGAGGGCGATTCTCTCACCATCCTGGCCGGCGAAGAGCTTGATGACGAGGCTTTCCAGGAGATTCTGGATGCCATCGAAGAGGCCCAGCCCGACCTTGAGATCGACGCCCAGCGTGGCGAGCAGCCCCTGTATCCGATCATCTTCTCCATCGAGTAGGGACGGCTTATCATGTCGCGCGGCGTGCAGCTGCCGGACGCATCCGCGCGACTTTCGCGCACCTCGCTGCTCGGTGCAGACGTGGCGCGTCTTCCATATGTTTCGGCATCGCGTGAGGAGGCCCTTCGCAAGCTCGATGTACATCGGGTGGGGGACCTCCTCTTTCACGTTCCATATCGGTATCTAGATTTCAGCCATGCCCATTCCATCGAAACCGCGCCCATCGGGTCGGTCTGCACGGTCGTCGCGGTGGTCGATCGGGTGCTGCAAAAGCGTCCGCGCCCCAACCTCACGGTTACCGAGGTTGCCCTTGTCGATGATACCGGCGTCATGAACGTCGCCTTTTTCAAGCAACCGTGGATCGCCCAGCAGATCAAACGTGGTGACCGGCTGGCCGTGATGGGTAAGGTCGAGTTCTCGTACGGCTTCAAGCAGATGGCGTCGCCACATTTCGAGAAACTTGATGCGAGTGCGAAAACCGGCTCTATCCTGCCGGTGCATAGGGTGCGCGAGGGGCTTACCGCAGCTTGGATGCGACGTATCGTTTCGACCGCGCTCGAGCAGGCGGTCGATCTATGCGATCCCATACCGGCTCGGCTTCGCGCCGGCCGGCGCCTCATGAGCCTCTCCCGCGCGCTTCGCCAGATTCACTTTCCTTCCTCGACCGGTCAGGTCAAGCTGGCTCGCCGCAGGTTGGCGTATGAAGAGGTCCTGTACCTGCAGCTCGCGCTCCGCTTGCGAAACGACGCGAATCTTTTGGAGGTTCGGCCCGTCGCGCATGTTCGGGGGGAACATGCCGCCGCGCTCATCGCCGCGCTCCCATTCGAGCTTTCCTCCGAGCAGCGCGCGGCCGTGGATGATATCCAGCGCGATATGATGAATCCCGGGCGCGTTATGAACCGCTTGCTTCTGGGCGATGTGGGTACGGGCAAGACCGCTGTGGCGAGCGCGGCGTTGGCGCTGGTCGCCGACACCGGGACCCAGGCATGCGTGATGGCTCCCACCGGCGTTCTCGCGCAGCAATATGCGGTGAAATGCGGTCCGCTGCTCGACGCCGCCGGAATTCGATGGGCGTTGCTCACGGGTTCCACGGGGCATCGGGAGCGCGAGCGGATCCTGCACGACCTGGCTTCGGGCTCGCTCCACGTCCTGTTCGGCACGCATGCGGTCCTGAGCGATGACGTCCGCTTCGCGCATCTGTCCTTCGTCGTGATCGACGAGCAGCATCGTTTCGGCGTGGGCCAACGCAACATCCTGCGCTCCAAGGGGCCCGGCGCCGATCTGCTCGTCATGACGGCGACCCCTATTCCGCGCACGCTCGCCCTCTCCGTGTATGGCGATTTGGACACCAGCATCATTCGCACCAGGCCCGTGCCAGGTGCCGGCGTTTCGACGCGCGTGCTCGACGATGCCAACCGCGATATCGCCTGGGGGGCCGTTCGCGCCGCGCTCGAGTCCGGACAGCAGGCATACGTTATCTGTCCTCTCGTCAACGAGAGGGAGCCCGAAGACGAGCTCGAGGACGTGCCCGGGGTCGAGGCGATGGATGGCGGCGGGCAGCGTTCGCGGCCGCCGCTGCGATCCGTGGAACGCGAGGCCGAAGAGCTTTCCCGCATGTTTCCCGATCGTGTTGTAGACGTGCTCCATGGCAAGATGCCGCCGCGCGAGAAGGATCGAGTCATCGAGGCGTTTCGCGCCGGCGCCGTCGATGTGCTCGTTTCAACCACCGTCGTCGAGGTGGGCGTGGATGTGCCCAATGCCACGGTGATGGTCGTGGAGAATGGAGAGCGTTTCGGCCTTGCTACGCTGCATCAGCTGCGGGGCCGCGTCGGACGTGGTAAGCTATCTGGCTCGTGTTACGTCATGTGCTCGCTCAAGCGCTCGCGCTCCAGGCGCAACGTCTCGCTCGACCGTCTGGAAGCCCTCGAATCGACATCCGACGGCTTCGCATTGGCCGAGCTGGATCTTCGCCTGCGTCATGAAGGGGAGATTCTCGGCCTGCGGCAGCATGGCGGGGTGAGCCTTCGCTTCGTCGACCTCGACGATGATGCCGATATCGTCGAGGCGGCCCATGACGATGCCTGCGAGCTGCTGCGGTATGCTCCGCGGCTTCATGCGACCGCCACGTTGCCCCTGCGCCACGAGGTGATCGATCGATACGGAGATGTTTTCAAGGAGGTCAGCGGCGGATGAGAATCATTGCCGGCGACTGGCGCGGGCGCAAGCTCGCAGAACCAAAGGGTCGCGAGACCACGCGCCCCACGACCGATCGCGTGCGCGAGGCCTGCGCCTCGATGATCGATTCCGCTCTCGAGACTGGCATCGAGGGCTCCTGCGTTCTCGATGCCTTCGCGGGGTCGGGCGCCATGGGCATCGAGATGCTTTCGCGCGGTGCGGATCGCGCCGTCTTCTTCGATGTAGACCGCGGCGCTGCGCAGCTCGTTCGAAAGAACCTCGAGTCGCTCTCGTGTCCCGCCTCGCGCGGCTCCGTCGTGGGCGGCGATATCTTGGCCGCTGCCGAGCGCGGGCGCGTTCCCGGCGCCCCGTTCGACGTCGTCGTCCTCGATCCCCCGTATGCGCTCGATGCCTCCACGGTGAGCTCCCTGCTCGATAACCTTGGGAGCCGCGGGCTGTTGCGCGAGGGCGCCGTGGCGCTCTACGAGCATGCGCGCGGTTCGGCGGGCGCGTCTGCGCGCGGGTTCGCGGAGGTGCGCGATAAGCGATATGGTGGAACATCCGTCCAGCTGCTTCGCTACGGCTCCGCTTCGCCCGATCGCGATGCTACGTGCGAGGCGGGCGCCGATGAGTAGCATCGAGCATGCCCTGGTCCCCGGCACCTTCGATCCCATCACATTCGGCCATATCGACGTCGTGCGCCGTGCGAGCCGCCTGTTCCCGAGCGTGACCGTCGCCGTGGCCGAATCCCTTGGAAAAAACGGCGTGGGCACGGTCTTCACGCTCGACGAGCGCGTCGAGATGGCGAGCCGTGCGCTGTCGGATATCGGCAACGTGTCGGTCTTGCCTTTTACGGGGCTGCTCGTCGATTTCGCCCGTGAGCAGCATGCCGGCGCCGTCGTCAAGGGGCTTCGCGCCATGACGGATTTCGAGTACGAATTGCAACAGGCCGAGCTCAACTACCGCCTCGATGCCGAGCTCGAATCCATCTACGTCATGAGTTCTCCGCAGTACGGCTACCTCTCCTCATCGGTCGTTCGCCAAATCGCCTCCTTTGGAGGGGATGTGTCGGACTTCGTGCCCGCGTGCGTAGTTGGCGCGCTGCGCGACCGCTTTCGGTAAGTCGCTTGCAGCATGTGGTACCATTACCGATTGACATGAAACCGTTGAAAGGAGATCGGATGCCGGGCGAGTACCTTCCTGGCGAGAGGATTGAGAGCTTGGTCGATGAGCTTGAGGGCATCATCGAGGAGGCCAAGCCGCCTTTCGGCAAGGGCGCGCAGTTCAAAGTGATCGAGACCGAGGTCTTCTTCAACATCCTCGAAGAGATCCGCATGAGCTATCCCGAAGAGTGGCAGAAATCCCGCCGTATCCTGCGCGAGCGCGATGAGCTCCTGGCCTCCGCCGTGTCCCAGGCTGACTCCATCGTGGCCGATGCCGCCCAGCAGGCGCTCACCATCGCCGGCGAGCAGGAGATCGTTCGCCTTGCCCAGCAGCAGGCCGATGATATCCGCGACCGCGCCCAGCAGTACGAGCGCGAGACGCGCTACGCCGCCGAGGATTACGCCGAGCAGGTGTTCACGCATCTCGAGGAGAACCTCAAGAGCCTTACCTCTACCGTTGCACGCTGCCGCTCCCAGCTCAATGAGAGCGCGAGCCAGTCCCAGAACGGTGCCTGGTAGCCATGGACGAGTTGATTCCAGTCGTGGTCGACCTTACCGGCCAGCTCGAGAACCCCGGTGAGTCGCTTCCGGTGAACGGACGCGTCGAGGTCTCGAGTTTCACGGTGGGGGATAAGGACTTCGCACTTGCCGACGGCATCTCCTATGATGTCGTCCTCACCAACGCCGGCGACGGTATTCTCGTGACGGGCATGGTTCGGGCCACCGCAACGGGTGCGTGCGACCGCTGCCTCGATGAGGCGCACGTGGAGATCGCGGGCGAGATCGAGGAATACTACCTCTTCGAGGAGCCCGAGGACCGAGAGGGGTTCGAAGACGGCTTCGAGCTCATCGGCGAGGACCGCCTCATCGATCTGGCGGGCGCCATCAACGATGCCGTCGTTATGGACGTTCCCTACGTCGTGCTGTGCCAGCCCGATTGCGCCGGCCTGTGCCCCGTGTGCGGGGTCAACCTCAATCGCGAGCAGTGCGACTGCGCCGCCGGCGCCGAGGAGCGCTGGGTGGAGAGCGATGAAAACCCCTTCGCAGCCTTGAAGAACCTTAAGTTCGACGTCTAGGCAGCTTGATTGTGAAGCTTCGTTCACAATTCCTCTACGCAGGTGGTGTTCATCAAAATCTCCCCTGTACACAGGACGTATCTATGCTAATATCGCTACTTGCGCGTAATTGTGCTCAAGATTAGTTTATAAGGAAGGTCAACATGGCAGTACCTAAGCAAAAAAAGGGTCGCGCGAAGACGCATTCCCGTCGCTCCACGAACATGAAGATCACCGCCGCCGCACGCTCCGCGTGCCCCCGCTGCGGTGCCGTGAAGCTTCCTCACCACGTGTGCCCCAACTGCGGGTTCTACAAGGATCGTGAGGTCATCGTTACCGAGTAGCTCTCATGAGCTATCGTGACGTTATCGCGAAACAAGCATGGCCGGCTCGGTGAGTCGGCCATTTCGCTATAGAGGGCAAATGGTTCCGTTGGGAGTTTGACATCATGAGTACTGTTCGTGTTTGCGTTGATGCCATGGGCGGCGATGAGCCCGTCGAGGTCGTGCTGCGTGGAATCGCGGCCGCGCTCGAGGCCGATGAGGGGCTCGAGATCGTCGTCGCCGGCCCCCAAGAGCAGATCGAGCCGTTTTGCAACGAGCACGAGCGCGCGGAGGCGCTGTTCGCTCCCGACGTTATCGAGATGGAGGACGACCCGATCGCGGCGGTCATGAAGAAGCGTAAGTCCAGCATCGTGCTGGGTTGTCGTGCCGTTAAGAAGGGGTCGGTCGATGGTTTCTTCTCGGCCGGCTCCACCGGCGCCGTCACCGCCGCGGGCGTGGCCTACGTCACTCCCTTTAAGTTCCAGGCGTCGACGGGGGAGAAGCGCCCCATCCGCCCGTGCCTGACCTCTACGCTCCCCAATCGCCGCGGCGGCTTGACGGTGTTTTGCGATATGGGGGCGAACCCGGATGTCGATCCCGAGGATGTCGTGCGATTCGCGCAGATGGGCGCCGCCTATGCCCGTACGGTGCTGAATGTCTCCGCCCCCCGCATCGGCCTGCTTTCCAACGGCACCGAGGAGGGCAAGGGCTCCGCGTTTACCAAGTCGTGCTTCCCGCTCATGCGTGAGCATGTCCCCGGGTTCATCGGCAACTGCGAGGGCAACGATATCGTCTCCGGCGATTTCGACGTCGTGGTTACGGACGGCTTCGCGGGCAACGTGGCCCTGAAGGCCACCGAGGGCGCTGCGAAGTTCCTCATGGCCGAGCTCAAAACCTCTCTCAAGAGCTCGCTGCGCGGCAAGATCGCCGCCATGCTCATCAAATCCGACCTCAAGGAGCTGAAGGATAAGATGAGCGGCGACGCCAAGGGCGGGGCGATCCTGCTGGGCCTGCGCGGGGTCGTGCTGATAGGCCATGGCGCCACCTCCGTCGAGGCCGTGAAGAACGGCGCCCTGGCCACGGCCCAGGCCGTGCGAGCGGGCCTTGTGGACAACGTTGCGGCTTCTATGGATGGTATTGTTCGGTAGCGTGAGCCCTCGTGTTGAGCAGCCCTGCTCGAGCGGGTACACTACTAACCGATTGTCGATACGGCAGGGCGTCCGCGCGGCCT